>NZ_NJER01000003.1:0-300000 GCF_002753895.1 Halobacteriovorax sp. JY17
GCACGGGTAATTCTCCTTTTAAATTTGTTTGTTGCAGAAGAATTTTATCAGATTGAAATATCCGTGCTTATCTTGATCTTTTTAGTCTTGATTCATCGTGTTCCACTGTCTAACGAGAAGAGCCGTTGTTGCCATTGTAAGAGGAAATTAAACAATTGAGTCTAGAGCAAATGCAACACTGAAAAGCGAAAATATTAAAAATTTTTCTAATAATAGACAGGCCTTACTTTTTCTTCAACGAGATCGAGCAGATTACTTTGTAACAGAACTTAACATAGGAAAAGAAGAAGCAAAGAATTATTCAGATATATACAATGTTGGTACTGTAGAAAAAATTGATATTTATACTTATCTACACAAGAAACATATAGGCCTCATTCACAGAATTGAACAAGGAATCAAATCACTCAAAAAAAGCGGTAGATTAAAGGAAATTGAGCAAAAGCATAAAAAATCAGTGAAGTAGGTTTCAAATATTAGTGCGAAAAAATTAATTCCATCCTAAGGATGTCTGAGCTTCAAGAAATTCAAACATTTTCTTATATTCATCTACTCGCTCAGCAATAGAACCACCCGTATGCCCTTGTCCATCCATCATATAAATAAAGTGTGGCATATCTGAGGACTTGAGTTTCTCTATAAAACTATGCATGGTTGATGGAGGAACTCGACTATCCTTGGTTCCGTGTGTAATAAAAATGGGAGCTTTTAGTTCTTTAAAGTAATTGATAGGAGATCTCTCTATATAGAGATCTTCATTTTCTTCATAAGGCCCCAGCATATATACAAGCCAATCGGGAATATTGGATGTTTTATAAAAATCAATTAAATCAGAAAACCCTGCCCAACAAATACCAAAGCCGAAGGGATAATGTGATTCTTGTCCTTTAAAGTTTTCGGGAAGAGTTAGTGCCCGTAGAGTTGCATACCCACCATGACTTCCCCCTTCAAGGCCTATCTGAGAAGGCTTAAGATTAAACCTTTTCTCCAAAAACTTTGCTCCCCATAAGAGGTCGAGAATTTCGCTTCCACCAAGATCTCCCCTAATCTTCTCTTTCCATTCTTTACCATGTCCCCAACTTCCTCGAACTGCTGGACTTAATCGGACAAAACCTAATTCAGCAAAAATTTGATAATTCCCATTATAGTAATTCCCCCCTCCATAGAATGAAGTAATTACTGCCCCCTTAATCTCTCCTTTGGGAATAATCACATAGGCTGGAATTTCCAATCCATCATAAGAAGGATAAGTAATATATTCATAAGAAGATTGAATTAATAGTTCAGCCCCTTTCTTAGAGAAAGAAAGATCAAACTCACAAACCCATTTAGAATTTGTTAACTTATATAGACTTCTCTTTGGAGTTTGCCGTGATGCGACTCTCCAATCCAAATAAAATCTTTATTATAAGTACTGAAAGAAATTTCTCCATCAAGAGTTAAGTCACAGTCTAATTGTCTTATTTGCCCAGGGAACTCTTCTTTGTAAGTAAGAATAGAAGTCTTGCCTTCATTAGGTCTTTTTATTGTAGAAATAAAATAGCGAATCCCTTCAGAAACATTATAATCAAAGCCATCTGTTAGGTAATTCACATTGGTAAGTTTTAAAACTTTCTTCTCTATAAAATCATAGTAGTATAAATTTTCATAACCGCTTTTATCGGAAACAAAGTAAAAACCTACTTCGGTATCAACCTCGTTTTCTAATAGGTAAAACAAACCACTTTCAAATTCCTTTGGAATAATTACTTCTTTTGTTCCTTCTTTAATATTAACTAATGAGAAATTATTATTTGTTCTTTCATTATTTCTATCAACATTAAGAATTAAATATTCTTTATTCTTCGAAGGAATCACTCTCCCCCATCCAACTCGGTACTCATCATCCTCATCGTTAATAATAAACTTACTTTCTCCATTACTAAGATCTAGAGAGTAAATATCATTTCTAAAAAGCCCTACTTCATTCTTCTGTCTTGAAGAAAAAAACGCAATCCCTTCATCAGTAATATGGATGCAAGCTGTATATTCATTACTTGTAATTTGATTTATTTCTTTGGTTTTAACATCAATAGAGAAAATATTAAAATTTTCTTGATTATCTCGGTCTGAAATTAGGTACAATTTGTCATTGAGAACTCGAAGAGGTCTACAACTGCGCATATTGAAATCAATATTCGAAAAAAGTTCTCCTTCCTCCAAAGAGGAATGCTTCTCTCTATCAAAGAGATATAACTTCTTCTCACCCTCTCTTTCATACATATAGAGAAATTTCGAAGAATCTTCTAAAGAAGTAAATTCTGAAAATGGGAATGCCTCTAGATACTTTTGTGTAAAATGTTTTTCCATACGCTATTCTATAAAGGCTTTACCACTATTTCAACTTTAAGATTTATTTTACAAGTTTAAGATATTCTTCAAGTCTTTCTTTATTCATAGAAATTTTCTTCTTATGGACCTCGGCAAATTTCTTTGCTTCTAAAAGATTTTTGGCCTTTCCGACTTGAATAACTCCTACCATGCCCATAGCATAGTGATTCTTGCATTCAAAGATATAGACACCTTCTTTTTCAAATTTCACAACGACTTCTTTATCTCCTTTCATCTCCCAAGTTTCAGCTCCTTTAGGAGTAAAAACAGATCGTGGGATATGTCCTTTTGTAGACGGAAGAAACGTAATTGAATCTCCAACTTCAATCTTTAAAAATGCTGGAGAAAATATCATTAAGCTTCTTTCCTGTCTGTTAAGCATTTCAACTTTATGAGACTTTGAATAAGAAGAAAATGAAACGAAAAGTAATAGAAAGATAATAAAGTTTTTTTTAATCATAGCTATCCATAAAAAATGGCCCAGTATATTTACTGGGCCTACTAAATATTTACTTTAAATCAAAACGATCTAATTGCATTACTTTTGCCCAAGCTTTTACAAAATCTCTTGCAAACTTTCCTCTTCCATCATCGGAAGCATAAACTTCTGCAATTGCTCTTAATTCAGCATGGGAACCAAATACGAGATCAACCGGAGTTCCTGTCCACATAACTTCATTAGTCTTACGATTAACTCCGTTGTAAAGACCAGGAATTTCTGACTTCACCCATTTTGTAGACATATCTAAAAGGTTTACAAAGAAGTCGTTGCTCAATGTTCCAGGTCTCTTAGTGAAAACTCCATACTTAACACCATTAGCATTAGCATCAAGAGACCTTAATCCACCGATGAGTACAGTCATTTCAGGGACAGTGAGAGATAACATATTTGCTTTATCGACAAGCATATAAGTTGGAGTTCTCATTGTTTCTTCTTTAAAATAGTTTCTAAATCCATCTGCTTTTGGTTCAAGTACTGCAAATGATTTTACATCCGTTTGCTTTTGTGAAGCATCCATTCTTCCGGCTTTAAAAGGAACTTTAATCCCTCTGTAGCCTGCTTTTCTTGCAGCTTCTTCAACTGCAGCTGCTCCACCTAGAACAATAGTATCAGCAAGCGAAACTCTTGAACCATCGACAAGAGTACTATTGAAATCTTTTTGAATTTTTTCCAATATTCTAAGAACCTTTGACACTTCCTGTGGATTGTTTATATTCCAATCTCTTTGAGGAGCTAAACCAAGACGAGCACCATTTGCACCACCTCTCATATCAGTCCCTCTAAAGCTAGATGCTGACGCCCAAGCCGTTCTAACGAGTTCAGGAATTGTTAATCCTGATTTTAAAATTCTTCTCTTCAATGCAGAAATACCAGACGCTCCAATTAGTTTATGATTTCTTCTTGGAATTGGATCTTGCCAAAAAAGGATTTCCTTTGGCTTATCTTTCCCCAAATATCTTGCAACTGGTCCCATATCTCTATGAGTAAGCTTAAACCAAGCTCTTGCAAAGGCATTTTCAAACTCTTTAGGATTCTTTCGAAATCTTGTCGTAATTTCTTTGTAGATAGGATCTCTCTTAAGAGCTATGTCAGTTGTAAACATTATCGGAGCATGTCTCTTTCCTTCAACGTGCGCATCAGGAACTAAATTTGCTGCATTTTCATCTTCAGGTATCCACTGAATTGCTCCTGCTGGACTCTTTGTTTGCTTCCAAGTAAATGCATATAAATTATCTAAGTATTGAGTTGTCCAAAGAGTTGGTGTTGCCGTCCAAGCTCCCTCTAGTCCAGATGTAATAGTATCTTCACTATGGCCCTTTCCACACTTATTCTTCCATCCTGTTCCCTGTGCCTCAAGTCCCTCTGCTCCTGGGTCTTTACCGACACACTCTTCAACTTTATGAGCTCCATGGGCCTTCCCGAAAGTATGTCCACCAGCAATAAGAGCTACAGTTTCCTCATCATTCATTGCCATTCTCCCAAAAGTCTCTCGTATATCTTTTGCAGCAAGAAGAGGATCAGGAACACCATTTGGTCCTTCTGGATTTACATAAATTAATCCCATCTGAACAGCAGCAAGAGGTCTTTCTAATTTTCTCTCACCTTCATATCTCTTATCATCTAACCATTTTGTTTCTGGCCCCCAATAAACTAAATCAGCTTCCCAATCATCTACTCTACCTCCTGCGTAACCAAATGTTTTAAATCCCATATCTTCAAGTGATACGTTACCTGTTAAAACAATTAAATCTGCCCAAGAAATTTTCTTTCCATACTTCTTTTTAATTGGCCAAAGCAATCTTCTCGCCTTATCCAAATTTGCATTATCAGGCCAACTATTTAGAGGTTCGAACCTTTGCTGTCCTCCCCCCGCTCCACCGCGACCATCGAGTACTCTATAAGTACCTGCACTATGCCAGGCCATACGAATAAAGAATGGTCCGTAGTGACCGTAGTCTGCTGGCCACCAATCTTGTGACGTTGTTAAAGTTTTTCTAATATCTTTTTTTACTGCATCTAGGTCTAAACTTTTAAATTCCCTTACGTAATTAAAGTTCTTCTCCATTGGACTAGACTCTTTAGCGTGTTGTCTCAGAGGACTAAGATTAATCTGCTCTGGCCACCAAAAACTATTTGGTTTAGCTTCTCCTGGAGAAAAATTTGACAACTTCTTCTCAGGTGTTGAACAGCCGACCAATGACAGTAAGGCCGCCATCAAGATGACTTTTGAATTCATACAAACTCCTTTTTATAATTTAAAAATTAAATGGTCCCTAATTATCGTTTAATACCAAGGCTAAATACAATCTATTTCCTCTATCAAAAGATAGAGAGCCTCTATCAGAGGGAGGAAGTATTAAGATTTCTTGAACATTCATTAGTTGATAATTTCATTAGGATTTATTCTAAAGCGTGGAAAGCCTTATTTTTCTTGTTTAGATCATTTGGTAATATATAATAAGTTATGAGTAAAAATGAATTAATTCTTTGGTTGGGAGACTCCCACGTAGAAACGATATCTATAAGGTGTTTCTTTATATGTAGATTACTTAGTTACTGCGAAGTAGACTTTGAAGTAAAGTGGGTTAAGCTTCCAGAAGAAGCAAAGAAACTCGATATCGAAGCAAAGCTTATACCTATTTTAAACATGGGTGGTAAGAAGTTAACTTGTCCTGAGATTATTGAGTTTTGCAGAGTACGAATAAATAAACTTGATAAAGAATTACTTTTTCCAGATTATAGTTTAGTTCAAACGATTACTTTTCAATGGGCCACTACGACACTTCTAGGTCTCTATGTTAATTACGTCTATACATGTGACCAGACTCGCCAAAGATTCTTTAAAGACTTTAAAAATTCACATTCAGAGATTAATGATAAGAACTTACATCAAATTTCTCAACTCATGTCTCAATGGGTTGATCATTGCGCAAGTATCAACATACCAAAAGAAGAGTATGACAATCATGTCTTTCAATTATTAGAGCACTTTGATAATCAATTGAAAGATCATGATTTCTTTTTTGGAAATGTTATTTCAGCAACAGATATCGCTATTTTCAGTTTCGTTTTTCTTATATGTAATCCTCACATTCACAAGTTCAAAGAAAAGGTCAGACAATCGAAAAATCTTTTTCAATGGAGCAAGAGAATGGACCACCTTACTCAGCACGAATATAGAAAATATAGAATTTAGATTTTATATTTAGTACTAATTTTTAGAAGCTTTCCATTTGAAATGAGAGATTTAAATTCCTTATCAATAATTTTCTTTAATTTTTTTGAAAAGCTAAAGTTCTTATTTATTAGCCAAAAAAACTCTTCCTTCTCTGCTCCCTTAATTACTGAATATGAAATATCTGAGTACTCTTTGAGAGTTGGTAGTACTCTCTTTAAAACTTCAAGTCGGGTCAAGCCAATTTTACATCTCTTAGCACTTACAAGATCAATTATTCGCCCTAGTGCTTTTGATAATCTCTTTACTTCTTTACTTGGAATTCCAAAGTTTTTATATGTATATCCAGATTGACCACATATTGGAGAATTCTTTAAAATTAAATCAGCTGTTTTCATCATTAATTTTTTATCATCACTTTTATGAAAGAAGTAAGCTGGAGTCATTCTATATATTGGAGTCGTTAAAAGATAGTTTCTTTCTCTTTCTTCGTTTGAAGCCGCGTCTAAAACTAAGTGAATATTTCCATCAATGGCATCCTTAAGGCAACGTTGCCAAGGTTTTATGACAAATTTAAATTTTATATTATTTTTCTTAAAGATCTCTTCAATAATATCTCTATTGTAGCCAGAGAATTCATAACCATTATTTCCCTCTGATTTAATGGGATTAGAGTAAGGCACCCATCCAGTATCCTCTGCACAGATATTAATAACCTGATCTTTTGGAATTACTGAGTCCGCGCCAAAAGCGCTAGAAGTGATAGAAAGTAAAAATAGAATAAAGCCTAATCTAATCAAAAACTAATCCTCAAATTATTAAGTGAAACTCTAAATAAATATATATTACTCTACTTTTCTCTATCAGGTTTAAAAAAAGATAGAAATTAGTATAAAGATTACCTAAAGAAACAGATTTCTTTACCAATTACTGTAGAAAGTTTACCTTCAGGAAAACTTGATAAAATAGGGGTAGAGCTTGAAAACGATCTTCATTATATTAATAACTTACTCAAGTATCATAACTGCAAGTGAGGTATCTCCTCAGGCCAGTGATATGAAATTTATCACAGATTTTACAACTTTCTCATGCAAGAGTTTTAGCGATAAAGTCAGTGCACCAGATGATATAGTCGACCTCCAAGTTGAATACACAAAACTTGGAATTTCAAGCTCAACTCGTCGAGTTTTAATTGATATAAAATCTCTAGATGGAGACTGTTTTTATTCTGCAGATTATTCAAGAATAAAGGGAACAACTCAACTAAACTTTGAAAAATCCTACATGACGAAGACTACAAAGTGCTCTACCTTAAAAGATAAACTAGATGAAATTATGAAACCAGGATTTAAATATAGAATAAAGTTCAACGCTTATATCTCAATGTTATTTCTAAAAAAAATGAAAGGTCAGTGTGAAGATGTAAGTGGAAATAACTTAATCGAATTTCAGTGGATATTATAAAAGAAAAGGCCCGATGGGCCTTTTCTTATTTTACAAATTTCTCTTTTCCACTAATTCTACTTATAAAATCCTTTGCCTTATAAACAAGTAAGTGGACTACTGGAACGAGAAAGTAAGTAAAGATAATTGAACCAATCATCCCTCCAATAATTACTGCTCCCATCGCAGACTTAATTTTATCTAGTGCAAATAACTGAGGAAGAGTTCCTGCAATAATCGCAATTGAAGTCATTAAAATAGCTTTTAATTTTTCCTTTGCTCCAAGCCAAATGGCTTCTCGAACTTCTACTCCTTCTACTATTTTCTGCTGAGCATACTCAATCATCAAGATCGCATTGTTTACAGCAAGACCAACAACCATAACCATTGCCATCATCGATCCAATATTAACCGTTTGATCCGTAAAGAACATCAATGTAATAGACCCTAGAAAAGATGTTAAAATCGCAGACCCAATAGATAAAGGAAAAACAAAGGAATCAAGAACTGCAACAAGTAACATATACGTTAAAACCACAGCAAGCATAAATGCCTTTCCAAGCTCTCTAGAAGATTCGGACTGATTCTCAGCATTTCCAGTATAGGCATACTTAATACTTGCTGGAAGTTTTGCTTCTTCAAATTTAACAGAGAGCTCCTTCATAACTGTACCAGTATTAGATTTCGCAAGATAACCATTCAACTGAATAATACTCTCCTTATCTCTTCTCTTTAATGGGGAAGTTGCCTCTGTAAACTTCACCTCACCAAGTGTTGCAATAGGAATAAGTCCATCTTTTCCGTGAATCAAGAAAGAATCAAAATCTTCAACATTCTTTTTAAAGTCATCACCCAGAGTTACGTTAATGTCGTATTCCTCTCCATCCTCTTTATAAACAGAATCATCATTTCCATTAACAAGACCTCTAATAACTTGCCCAATCTGAACATTTGTCAAACCTTGTCTGATAATCTTTGAAGAATCCGGATTAAATTGAATTTCCATTTTTGGGACGCGGTAAGAACTCTGAACGGAACCAAAATATCCACTATTTGCCATAATTTCTTTCATCTTCTCTGAAGTCTTAACCATCTCAGAAAAGCTACTTCCAGTAACATCAATCGTAACATCGCCAACATTCCCAGAGCTTGAGCTACCACCAGAGAGAGTAATCTCAGCTTCAGGAATTTTAGTTAAATCAATTAAAAGATCACTCATAAGAACATCATAACTCTTAGCTCTCTCACTGGCAGGAACTAAGCTCACGCTAACTCTTGCCTTCTCTTCACCATCATAACCAATGTCAGCCAATGTACTTTTTACTTCTGGGTAATCTTTTAGAAGCTCATCAACTTTAGCCACAACAGTTCCTGTTTTCTCAACTGGAGTACCATCAGGCATTACAATTGAAACAGTATATTCATCGCGGTCAGACTTAGGAACAAACTCCGAACCTAATCTACTCCCAGGAAAAACAATTGAATAGAAAACCGCAAGAGCAATAAGTGTTGTGAGAATAGGCCAATCCATCATTTTATCAAAAAACCACTTATATTGTTCTGTAAGCCAAGCAATGAATTTATCCGAAAGGCGGGCAATTTTTGGAAAAGGTCCCTTTAAAGTAGTAGGGTCTTTCAGGAGAATCGAGCAAAGCATTGGAGTCAAAGTAACTGATGCCATTATTGAAAATATTGTTGCGTACACAACAGTCATTCCAAACTGAACCATGAATTGCCCCACAATTCCTCCCATGAATGCAAGAGGAGTGAAAACAACAAGATTTGTACCAGAAGAAGCAAAAATTGCTAAGAGAACTTCCTTTGTTCCATCAATAGCTGCATCTTGAGAATTCTTCCCTTGTTGAAGATGTTTATAAATACTTTCGATAATAATCAAAGCATTCGCAATAAGAGTCCCAAGACAAGTACCAAAAGCAAGCAATGTCATCATATTTATTGAGAAGTCAGACATGTCCATTATAAAAAATGTTGAAATAATAGAGGTTGGAATAACTACTGCAGCGATAACCGCACCTCTCCAGTCCCCTAAGAAAACAAGTAAGATAACAATGGTAAGCACAATACCGAGTAGAATACTTTGAATCGTACCGATTGTATTATCTAAAGTAATCCTAGTTGTATCAACTGCAACTTCAAGTTTCATTCCTTCTGGCAGCTCCTTCTTAATTACTTCTAATTCAGTTTTTAAAGTTTTAACAATTTTAACAGCGTCACCATCAGATAATTTTTTAACAGCTATACCAACAGTGTCTTTACCATTAAATCTCGCGATAGAATCAACGTCTTTATAACTATCAGTAACTCTTCCCACTGATGAAAGTTTAATTGTTCGCCCTTCTTTAGATACTATAGGAAGATTTTCAATATCTTTGACGCTTGAAAATTCACCTACAAATCGTACACTAACTTTTGAATCTTTCTTATTAATTGAGCCACCAGGAACATTGAGGTTCTTTCTGGCCATTGAATTGATGACATCTTCAATAGAGAGATAATTTTGAATTAGTAAATTATTATCTAAATCAACATTAATCTCCCTCTCTCTACCTCCAAAAATATCAACAGTGGCGACGCCATCAATTGCCGATAGTCTTGTCTTCAACTTCTTATCTGCAAACTCATATAGCTCTGTTAAGTTATGCTTATCACTCATAAGAGATAGGTTTGCTATCGGTTGAATGAGAGGGTCAAATTTTGCAATAATTGGTCGGTCTGCACCATCAGGAAAGTCATTAATAATTGCTTCAACTTTATCTTTAACCTCAATCGATTTAATATTAACATCAGCTTCAATTAAAAATTGAATAGTAACAACTCCATAACTATCACGCGCCTCTGATTGAATATTTTTAATTTGAGAGATTTCAGAAACAGCATCCTCAACTCTCTTTAGCACTTGAGTTTCAATTTCCTCAGGAGAAGCTCCGCCATATACAGTTTGCACGGTTATAATAGGAAACTCAACCTTAGGAGTTGGCTCAATAATTAAATTACCAACAGAGACAAGACCCATCACCATAAAAATGGCAATAAAGATGATTGTTGTTGCTGGACGTTTTACAAATATTTCAATCATAATTTACTCCACCTTCTTAATGACTAAAACTTTTTGTTCGTCTTTTAAGTATCTCTGATCACTAACCACTATTTCGTCTCCAGCTTCAAGGCCAGATTTAATTGCGTAGTAGTCATCATTGTTTCCAGAAAGAACGATGTCTCTTAGTGTGACTTTATTTTTATTCTCTACAATGAAGACATGTGCTTTCCCACCTCTTGTTGAAACTGCTGCTCTTTTAACTACAACTGATTTTTCAAGGTGTCCTATCTCCACTTGAATAACAAGAGATTTCTTAGCGATTATATTTTTAGAAAATGTAATCTCAACAGTATACAACCCCGATAATTGGTCAACTTCTTCTGAAATGAATGAGACCTTTCCATTATAAATAACATCATCTCTTGTAATTCTTGCTATTGCTCCAATTTCAAGTTTTGATGAGACCTGAGGAGCGACAAGAGATCTAACAACACGATTTCTTGCTCTCACTCCAGTTAAAGTGACTGTATTTGACAATGATCTTCGACTTGC
Organism: Halobacteriovorax sp. JY17; assembly: GCF_002753895.1. NCBI lineage: Bacteria > Pseudomonadati > Bdellovibrionota > Bacteriovoracia > Bacteriovoracales > Halobacteriovoraceae > Halobacteriovorax > Halobacteriovorax sp. JY17. The sequence goes on from NZ_NJER01000003.1 coordinate 11,101, forward strand.
CACTTCAGTAAAAACAGGAACTCCATTTTCTTCCCAATACTTATAGAGAGTAGGAACATCTTTATTATTTGCCTTCTTTACTTCCGCAGCTTTCCAAAAAAGCCCCCCGGTGTAAATGGCAACGGTAATTAGTAAGAATAATACTTTTTTCATTACTTACCCCTCTCAGGACTTGTCGTCGTAAGTCGTTCTATGTCAATAATTGTATTTAAAATTTCGAACTTAGTTCCTGCATAGCTAATTCTATTATTTGTTAAGAGTAGCTCACTATCGTTTAGTTGAAGCTGTGAAACTCCACCAGTAGCGAATGCCCCAAGAGATACCTTATATGATGAAAGAGCTAATTTAATGGCCTCTAATTCAGATTCAAGTTTTCTCTCTAAACTTTCTTTTTGCTTATAGAGCTTTTCTAATTGAACTTTTTGATTTCTCTTTTCTTGAGTAAGCTGTAACTTTGCAATTCTTACTTCTGTTCTTCTGACTTGAATAGCATCATTCTTACTACCACCGAATGGCCAATCGAATGTGAACATTAAACCAAATGTTAAATCTTCTTGTTCTTTGATTTTGTCTCCAAGAAATCCGTCTTTATAATTTGTCGGTGAAAATGTCGCGAAAGCATTAAGCGTAGGCATTCTATTGGATTTTTCACTTTCAATAGAAAGCTCTCTTAACTTTAAGTTCTCATTTAAGATTTTCACGTCAAGATTATTTTCAACATTACTCGCATTTGAATCATCACGGAGAGAAATCTCTCTTAAAGATTCTTTTTCAAATCTAACTTCACTTCCTTCTTCAATGGCCAAAAAATTTAGCAAATCAAGTTTCGCGAGATCAAGGTTTTTTTCCGAGTCAATCAGAAAAGGTCTTCGGCTTGCAATATCAGCCTGCATTTTTAGATTATCATTACGACTAATTCGTCCGTACGAAACTCTTTTCTCAAGAGTTTTCTTATTTTGGTTTGCATTCTTAAATGAGTCTTTTGAAGCTTTAAGTAAGTCATTGCTATACAAAACTCTATAGTAGAGCTTTCTGGCAGTATTTTTTACGTCAGCTTGAGTTACAAGAGACTTCACTCTACTTAGTGACTCACTACTCTTTGCAATATCAATTGCACTACTTAGTTTGCCGAAAGTGTAGACAGGTTGAGTGACTCCAATAGAGCCTTTCTCATTCCAGTCGTAAGCATTTGGAGCAGCACTTCCCTTACCTCTAGTTTTTTGAATTTGAGCCTGTAGTGAAAGAGTTGGATATAGAGATGAAGTCGAAGCTTCGACTTTTGATTTTGCGATTTCAATTTCAGCGCTTGAAATTCCAATGGCCTCATTTCTCTTTAAGGCCATTTCAATAACTTTTTCTTCATTTAGACTAATTACATCGGCGCTAACAGAACTAGATACTAATAAAGAAAGAGTCACGGTCAAATTAAACTTATTCATTTTAAACATCATGTACTCCCCCTTTACTCATACACGATTCGATGTACTCTAATTGTTCTAATAATTTCGTTTTCTCTTCAGAGCTAAATTTTGACATTATTTCAGCAGTCATCTCAAAGTATTTTGGAATGACTTTATCAAGAACGTTCTTTGCCTTATCTGTGAGAACTAAAGTTCTTGCTCTCGAATCTGTCGGATCAATTCCTCTTACGATCAGTTCTTCCTTTTCAAGTCTTGAAATAAGTCCGGACATATTGGCCTTAGAAACGAAGAGTTCTTCAGCAATCTCTGTTGCTTTAAGTTCGTTATTATTTGAAAACTTCAAAACAAAGAGCACATCCATTTGAGGCTTCGTTAAAGAAAATTCACCAATAGACTTCGTAATCATCTTATCTAGATGGCTAACTGTTCTGGCCATCCTTGCAATGATATTTATGTCTTGTCCTTCCAAACTTATTCTACTCATACTTACACCTTAGTTAACATCTTAACTATAAAGTTAACATGTTAACGATTTGGGCTCAATTTAATTTTTTAGAAAGAGTTAGTTAAGATAGATAACTAGCCTTTAAAATCAGATACTTAATAAATTTATGAACGATTAACAAGGTTGAACATTATTGAAGTAAATCTTCGAGGCTCTTATAGTTCCCTGATTCAATAACAGAAGTATTAGCCTTTTTGATTTTTTCTTTATTGGTATTACTCATTTTCTTACTTACGTGAATCCAATTTTTTTGATTATTTAAAGTGAAGATATTAAAGCTATTTTCACTCTTAATATTGTTCATTCTTAAAAAATATTCAAAAGCAGCTGATGAAACAACGACTAAGTCCACCCTATTAAGTAGAAGCATATGCAAAGACTTATTGTAATCTTGAACAAAGACTTGTCCTGGTTTTTCAAGGGCATCAAATTCTTTGGAATACTTTGCTCCTCTAATTAAAGCTATTTTCAAACTACCTATCTCTTTAAGACTTTTAATCTTAATTGCCTTCTTAGTTATTAAATAGTTTATATTCCCAAGAGTCGGAGTTAGCGCAGAAAACTCCCCACGATACTTTTCTGATGGGTAGAATACGCCTAAGTCAACTTCCCCATCCTTAAGTAGCTTTATAGCCCTCGCATAAGGAACCAACGTATAAGTAAATTTTAATCCTGATCTCTCTTCTATTTTCTTACATAACTTATAGACTACTCCGTCTAAGTCTCCTTTTTCATTTATGTAGCTATAAGGGGGAACATCAAAAAGAGCGACACGTACTTTAGCAAAAGAAGTAAAGACTATAAAAAATAAGAAAAGAGAAAGTAATACTTTCAAGTATTAGTCCTAAGAAAGTTGATGACCACTATGTTTTACCATAAATATACAATATTTACTACTCGCGAATAAATTTCTAACCTTCAGACTTAATACCAAAGAAATAAAGAAGAAAAGTTAAACTATTAAAGACTAGTAAAGTCGTAACAAGTGGCCAAGCAGTTCCATTTGCAAACACAGTAACAAGAACTGACCCAAGAGATGAAACACAGAACTGAATACTTCCCATCATTGCTGATGCAACAGCGGCCCTCTCATGCTGAAACTCTAGCGCCTTCGCAGTAATATTTGGAATAATAAACCCTATAGAGCCGATGGAACAAAATAAAGGAACAAGAAAGAATGGCAGACTTAGATGAAAAGTTACGGACAAGAAAGTACATAAGGCTGCAAATAATGCGAAGATAGAAGCTTTCTCTAGGATAGCATCAATTGAGTACGTATTTAATAGTCTTGCATTTACCTGAGAGCAAACAATGAAGCCAAATGCATTTGCTCCAAAAATAATTGGATATGTCCCCGTAGAAACTTTAAAAATATTTAAGAAAACAAAGGCGGAACCGGCGATATAAGAGAACATGCCTGCTGTAATTGTTCCACTTACAAGTGCAGCAATTATAAACTGCCTATCTTTCAATAAATGAAAGTAATTTACAAATCCTTTTTTGAGAGGAACACTATTTTTCAATGTTTCGGGAACTTTGAAGATAGAACCTACAAGAGTTAAGCAGCCAAAAAGAGCTAGGAAAATAAAAATCATTCTCCAATTAAATAACAAAAGAATCTGAGTGCCTAAAACAGGAGCAATAACAGGAGCGACCCCCATAATGAGAATGACAAGAGAGAATACTTTTGCAGCCTCTCTTGGCTCGAACATGTCTCTTATTATAGCTCTAGTGATAACCATTCCAACACATGAACCAAGAGCTTGAATAAATCTTAGTCCAATTAATGTTTCCAAGTTTTGAGCAAATGAAATAAGCACTGAAGTTATAATAAATATTATAATTCCAAATAATAATGGTTTCTTTCTTCCAAATCTGTCAGAAATGGGTCCATAAATTAGCTGACCGATTGAAAGGCCTGCAAGAAACGATGTTAGAGAGTATTGTATATCTTCGGTTGCGACTAAGAGATCCTTCCCAATCTCAACAAAAGCCGGAAGATATAGATCAATTGTCATTGGCCCAAAAGCCGCCAAGGCACCTAGAGTAATGAGAAGTGATTTTTCAATATTTTTAGACATGAAAAAACACTACTCCTCATCGCTGAGCAATACTAGATAAATTAAGGTGAATTTTTTCTTAAAAGTTTACTTTTTGCTGAACAATTTTTTTGCGTCTTTTCTTCGAATATATAAAGTTTTATTTACTCGAGCTACTACTTTATTTTCTTCATCAAGTATTTCAACTGCATACTTAGGTTCAAAACTAAATGATCGTAAACATTCTTTCTTAATAGTTTCAATTTCATCTAGAGAAGTTTTAAAAACCACACGAACCTCCCCCTTTGCTGGTATCACATAGTCTATACTAGCCCCCTTATCCCAAACGATGTGCTCATCCTTTAAATGATGGAGAAGTATAAACATAAGAAAAGGATCACACATAGAGTAGAGAGAGCCTCCAAAATGTGTTCCAACATAATTTGTGTTGAAAAACCTCTGCTTCATCCTGACTTCTACTTCAGTAAAAATCTTATTAATAGACTTAACATAAATTCCAGCTCCAAGATATGGGGGCCAAAATCTTATTAATTTCAAAATTGTGCGAGGCTCTATAAAGTTAATTAACATAATTAAGTCCACTACTAGTTATTTATTTTAATTCCAAACTTTAGTTACTATAATCCAACCATGAAATTATTTCTACTCCTCCTTATGTTTGGCAATACGTATTCTTCTGAATACTTGCACTTAGTTCCTCACCTTCAAAAAGATGAAGCGACTTTAACAGTGTCTTCAAGTCTCTATGCTGAAGAAAAGACATATGAGAAAGATCTTCAAGTGATTGATCTCACAAATCAAGAAGGATATGTTCAGACTCTTAACTATAAGAGAGCAACTAGCGAGCGGCTAACTTATGAAATCGAAATACAAGCATTAATAAGTGGTAAGTATAACGAAACTTATTCTGGCCCATTGAGTTTTATATCAGACAAGAGAGATCAGAGTCACGGAATTAAAGAGCCTGTAGGAAAACTCTATTATTGGTTTCCAAGTAGCATTAAGAACTTTGATCAGGCTCTATTCGCTTCATATAGACCGAAGCTCTATGAGCCTAAGGCTCACCAGTTCTTCAATGGTAGACATGAAATAACGTTAAGCTACTTATATAAGTACCAAGAGAGTATTTTTGAAATTAGTGGTGAAGTTTTTTCTACAATTTTCGGAAAAAAGGAAGTAAGGCTAGATTCTGGAGCAGAAGATACTATTGATAGTTTTACTGAAGTTGGTCTAAAGTTCACTCCAGGGCTTATATTTGAGGCCTTCTCTATTCACTTACTTACTTCCTACTCTTCTATGACTGACTACAATACTAGAAATCAATTCTTTGAAAGATATAGCGACAAAGGCTACGCTGTTGAAATTGGAGGTAAAATCAATTGGAGAATCCTAAAGAACCAAGGATTGTCTTTTAGTTATTTAGAAAGAGAGTCTTACTTTAATTCAATTGAAGAAGACCTTTCAAGAAATATAGAATTTGAAATTGATAGTGAAGAATATAAATTAAGCTGGTGGATTCTCTTATGAAAATATTTTCAACAATACTTCTACTACTTAGCTCTTTAAATTCATTTTCAAAAGACCATGCATGGTACAGTGACTTTATAAGTCCTGTGACGACTGACGCTAAGTACATTACCATGGGAGGCCTCGCTGCAACTCTTATGGTCTATTCAAATAAATCTCACAGAACTTACAGAAAGAGAGATTCACTAGATCAAGCGAAACCATTTAAAGACTACGGTATAGTTGGAGATATAATGGGTAGGGGCCTTCTAAATGCCACCTACGCCATAGGTTTTCTTGCTCACGGGTACTTTGCCGAAAATGATAATAGTTTGCGCAGTGGAGAGCATATGGCCAAAGCCTCTTTATATGCAACATCTCTAGTTATGGTCACAAAATTCTTAGTAAGTGAAAGACGACCAGGCTATCCAGATGATGATGACTCTTTTCCTTCTGGTCACGCTGCGGGATCGTTTGCTTTTGCCTCTGTCGTAGCGGCAAGACACGGTTGGTACTGGGGTGGAGCTGCATACTCCGTTGCAAGTTTTATTTCAATAAGTAGAATAAATGATGACTTTCATTATCTCCACGATGTTGTGGCAGGAGCAACAATAGGAGCCGCATTTGGCTGGGGAACCTATTACAACTACAAGTCAGGTAAACCTTACTTTCTAGCTCCAATACTTGTCGATGATGGTGGAGGATTAAATATAAGCTGGAGTTATTAGAACTTTAAAATCGCTTCAACTTTCTCCATAAGTCTCTGCCTGTTAAATGGCTTTACTAAAATATCCTTCACACCTATTTTCATGGCCAAGAGAGTTTCTTCTTTTGTTAAGCAACCTGAAATCAAAAGTACTCTTATTTTACTAAGTTTAAAAGATTTTTTAAGATTCTCTACAAATTCAAGTCCTGTTCTATTTGGCATTGATTTATCTACAATAATCAAATCAAACTCTTGGTTATTTAACTTCATCATTCCTTCGAGAGCATCTCTTGCAAGAACAACATTGCTAAATCTTGAAGACATATCCAAGAATATTTTTATTATCTTACAAATTTTCTCTTCATCATCAATCACAAGAACATTAAACTTCTTCTTCATGAATATCTCCAATTACAATATCAAGCTTATTTAAAACATCATCTCTCGTCAGAGGAGTATTAATAGTATCTTTAATTTTTATTTTCTCATTCTTAGATTTATCTCCACACTTATATAACTCTAAATTCTTATTTTTCTTCAGTAGAATATCTATATTCTCCTTCAAGAAAAGAGATTCCCCAACAATAACTTTAGAAATATTGATATTTGAAATTAGTGCTTCAGACTTTGCAATACTTCTTGATAAGAGGAAGAATCCGCCACTCTCATCGTTAAGTTTTGCATAGAAGTTTAAGTTACTATAGTCCTCATCAATTACAAGTACTTTCACATCATCAACTTCATCTAAATTTGAAACTCGAGTCTCTAATTCAAGATAATTACTCAATTCTGCAGAAGGAAGCTCAATTGAAAAGATACAACCATCAGATGAATTGGCTTCAAGTCTTAATTCTCCCTGATGTTCCTCTACAATTTGAGTCGATAAAGAAAGACCCATACCTGTCCCTTCCCCCATTTCCTTCGTTGTAAAGAATGGATTAAATATAAAGTTAACATCTTCCTCAGCAATACCACTTCCAGAATCTTTCACTGAAATAATTAAAGTATCGTTGTCGTCAGACGTAGTAGCATAAATTGAAACTTTCTTAATCTTACTTTTAGATTGTACAACAGAATCAAGGGCGTTTTTTAAAAGATTAACCAGAACTTGCTCAATGGCCAATTCGTCAACATATGCGGAAATATCCATATCAGAAAGAACTTCTAGATCAACTTCTTGTCTTTCAAAAGAAGATGATACAAGTGTTACAGATGACTCTATCAAACTCTTCACAGAGATAAATTGCTTACACTGAACACCTTCATGAACAAACTTCTTCATATTTAAAGTAATTTTATTAATTCTAAGAAGAGAGTTTTGAATGTTGGAAATCGCTTCGACTATATCTTCCCTTGAGCTTAGAGATTCTTGATTTTCAAGAAGAATTTCTAAAATTTCAGTACTACCAGAAGCAATTGTTAGTGGATTACTTATTTCATGGGAAATACCTGCTGATAACTCTCCTATACTTTTAAGCTTATCCGCTAGAACAAGTTGTTTATAAGAAACCTTCAACTCTTCCACTTGTTTTCTATACTTATCATAAATTGATTTCTCAATTGATAAGTCATTTATACAAATAAGTATTTCATCTTCAGAAATAATATTTACCTTCATTACACAATTAAAAACCTCTTCAGATTCAAAGAACTTTACTTGCCCTTCTTTACTCACGACAGAGCGCTTCTTCTCTGTGACCTCTAAAATTTGATCTGTAATATTTATTTTATTATCAACGGATACAAATAGATTACCCACATCAGAAATTTTCTTCATTTTCCTAGGAGAAAGCCCCGAAAAGGTTGAAAAGTAATGATTATAGTAAACAATCTCTAGCTTCTCGTTAACGATTAACACAGGTTCAAAAAGTTGGTCTAAATATTTCATTTCTTCATCCATATGTTCTATTTAATAAATTGAAAGTACTGCTCTTCAATAGCATCAAACTCAAGCTCCTCACCTGCGCAATCAGGGCAATTGGCAGAAGGAGCTTTACTATTAACAATATCACTCACCTTTAAATGTATCTTAAATTCTTTGTCACAAGACTCGCAGTAGTAAGGGGCATAGAAAGATTCTATCGTTGCTCCTTCTCTTATAAATCCATGAACCATATTTACTTGTTCAACTATTATTTGACGGCAGTTTCTATACGTTAATTTTGCACTCTTATCTACAGACTCTAAGAAATTCACCCACTCTCTAATACCGCAAGAGTTTATCAAAGAGACTTCTTCGAAATCAAAAACAACCTGCCCCTTAATTTTATCCTCTAAAGAGGAAAAATTTGAGTCCTCATCAATAAGTCCTGAAAATATAACAACTAATGTATCCTCAACTTGATTCGTAGTGATCTTTAGACCTTCACTCATGCTTCTTCCTTTACTTCAAAATAATGAAACGATGTAACTCTTTCTTTATAGGTTTTAAATCTCTTATTTTTTTCGATTATGCAAATGACTTCTGTTCTCTTACCGGGATGAGTTCTAACAATGAATTGATTAGAATATGAAAAGGCAAGAAATAATCCCAACCCAGCTCCACCATCCTTATTTTGATGCTCCCTTTCTCTAAAGCTTCTTTCCAGATTGTTTATTATCACTTCTCGATTAAGTCTTCCCGTAAAATCTATAACACAGATAGCGATATGGTTCGCCCCAACTGCCAAAGAATAATCAATGGATTCAGACTCACTTAGAACAGGAGTCTCACTTCTCTCCATAGTTGATCTCTTATTAAAAAGCTCTCCTTCACCCGAGTGGTAAATGGCATTTGTTAACAATTCATTACTAATAATTTTCAGGTAATCAATAGGACTTTCAAAATATCCATCCACATCAAGAGTTCCTAGAAGGTTATTTATTTTTAAAAAGTCTTCCTTAGACTTTACTGTCGTATTATGAAATCTATACTCATCTAAATATTCACCAAGAGATAAATTACTTTGGCAGTTATTCATGTTATGTAAAATTTCAGAAGCTAAATCCTGTGAATTTCTTCCAACTAAATGATTTAGTTTTGGATTATTTTTTAAAGTTAAAACATTCTCATTATCCGAGAGATTAGAGATATAAAAAGTATTTTCGAGGTTGACCGCTTTATCGGTGACAAGAATGGGAGCATTTAATAAAATTTTCTTCTTCAATTCACTTTCCAACTCATCATCAGAGATGCTGAACTCAACTCCTCCGCTCCCACAGTTGACTGAAACACTAACAATCGTTATGTCGTCATCAATAGGGCATTCTTCGTAGAAATCAAATGCGTCCTGAACAACACTCTTTCTGAAGTTTGAATTATCTTCACTCATATGGCCATTTAAAGACTTTAAAAACCGTCTCTGTCCATACTCTTTTTCAGATTTATTCTTAGATTCTAAAATCCCATCTGTAAAAAATAAAATTCTATCGACACTGCTTAAATCTAAATATTCGTCTTTATAATCACCTTTCTCTTTATGACCAAGACGAGGACCAATACTTCCAAGCAAAGGTTTAAAGTTATTCTTTTGACCTAGACTAATATCCTTCCCTACAAATAAGGGAGGGTTATGTGAAGCATTTGCATATATAACCTTACCTTTCTTTTTATCCAAGACACTGCAAAATGCCGTCATTAACATTTTCCCTTCTAGACACTGAATAGAAGTATTCATAAATTCTAAAACAGCAGCGGGAGACTTCAGAATATCTCGTCCATTTTGTTTTAAATTCTCAAGGCAACAATGTGCCGTTGCAGTTAAAAGGGCGGCAGGAACACCATGTCCAGTAGCATCAGTAATAAGAAGAACAAGCCTATCTTCATCTTCAACATAGCCCCACCAATCTCCTCCACACTCACTTGCTGGCTTATAGAATGATGATATAGAAAATTCTTTTAACGAAATCTCTTCCTCAGGAAAGTATGTTGATTGTACATATTTTGCAGTTTCGATTTCATTCTCAAGTCTAGCCTTCTCTTTCATCTCATCCATATAGCGAAGAATTTCCTCACTCATATAGTTTATAGAATCACCAAGGGCTCCAATTTCATCACGGGAATGGATATCAGCCTTCTTATTAAATTCTCCTTTTGAAATTGAAAGAGTCAAATCATAGAGTTTTTCAATTGGTGACGTGAGAGACCTTGAAAAAAGTAGAGCAATAAAACCAGAGAGAGAGAGAACTACAAGACCAAACACTTTTGATTTTCCAATAAGATAATCGTTTACCTTATAGGCTTCACTTCTCAAGATTTCAGTTATAAATACAAGGCTATACTTTGTATTGAATTTAAAAGATAGAATTTTAGGACTACCTTTATCAACAACGATAGTCGCCTCTTTAAGCTTACTCTCTAAGATTTCATCTAGATAACTCTCTCTAGAATTTCCCCAAAAAGGTGTTCCATCTAAATTTAAGATATACGATTCATACTGCGAAAAAGAAGATGAAATCTCTTCTAACTTTGTCGTATTTAAATACATTAATAAAGTTAGACCACTTTCTTTATTCTTATACTTTAAGAATAAGAATGAAGTAGATTCATCATTTATAATCCTAAATCCTTCTCTATTTTCCTGGGAGTAACTTTTAATAATTTTCTTATACTCTTCTACTGAAAGGCCAATATCTTCTATTTTGCTAATATTATAGAAAGTATCCTCTTTCCCTTCTGACGAAATAAGCTCCAAGTGAAAAACATCTTCATAACCAGAAAGAATATTTTTGATTTTATCTTTAGGCATATAGCTAAGGATATGTAGTTTTTCAAACGATGAATTAAGATAACTCTCCATTCTCTGATTGAAAGAGACATTTGCTTCACTACTATTTCCATAGATATAGGCAGACTTATCTTTTTCAAAGAGTCCAAGAGCAAAAATAGCATAGAGAGAAATAGAACTTACCAACAAGCCCGTCATAATCACTATTAATTTCACCTTTAGAGGAAAAACTACCCTTCTACTCAAATTTGCCTCACTACATTATCATTACATATATGATTATCTCTCTAAGTAGTGAAAAATTAAAGACGGGCAAAAGCTCCATTAGAATGAAATGAATTATAAGAAACTTGATTACTTTCTTCTACCTTTCACCTTTCTGTGCTTTCTTGTAAGTACATACTTTCTAGTTGCCGATCAAATTATTTCAAACCTTACTCAAATAAATTCGATTGGAATTATTACTTCAAAAACAAATACTGTAAAAACTAAGAGAGGAGATAGCCTCTTTTGGAGTAATGCACACAATGGTGGAAAGCTTGATCAAAGTGATAAGATTTATACTCATGAAAACTCAGAAGCTAAAATTGAAATTGAAAATGGCCCTAAGCTCAATATTTCAGAGAATACACTATTATCCTTATCTCAATTTTTAAAAAATAAAGAAATCACTGTATCAAAAGGCTTTATTGTTGCTGAGCTAAGTAATGAGAGAGAAGAATTCAAAGTAAAACTTGGTGAGAAAATTGTAACTTTAAATAGTAAGAGCGCGAAGGTACGAATCTCAACATCTAAGAATAACTCTTCCGTTTCCATTCTTGATGGACAAGTGGAAATAAAAGAAGACAAAAACATAACTAAAGCTAAAAAGGGTCAAGTCATAACAAAAGTAGAAAATGAAGAAATACAGGTTAGTGACATTACTGCAAATCTAATATCCCCTACAATTAACGAAGATGTCTTTCTAAAGGAGAATAGCCCTAGTGTTAACTTCAAGTGGACAGGTGAAGAATCTGGTGTTTTACAGATCTCCAAAGATTACTCATTCAGAAAAGTTTTAATTTCAAAGAAAACTGTAAACTTTCAAGATAGAATTGTACTAAATCCAGGAAGGTATTTTTGGAGAATAAAAGTTAAAGAAAAGAAAAGTATAGTTCAATCATTTACCGCTATTCCAGAAAGATCGACTACTCTTACCTCTCCTAGTGCTAATACTATATTTCCTTACCGAGAAAGAAGTCCTCAAATACTTTTCAATTGGAAAGATTCATTCTTTACGAGTTTTGAAGTTTCCATTAATGATAATGTTCAAATTGTAAGAAATAGAGACTACTTAACAACCAACACTCTCCCTGAAGGAATATATAAATGGAAAGTCAGACCTCTGAATTCTGACAAGTCACTTTGGTCAAAAGAGGCCATATTTACAATAAAGAGTCCTCCTCTACCAGAGTCACCAATCCTAATTGCGCCACTTAATAACCACGAAGTTATCCTCTTTCCGAATTCGAGGGCGGTTTTCAGATGGAGTGCTTCCAATCAAAAGAAATACCTCTTTCAGATATCTACAGACTCAAGTTTTGATAACATCGTATTTCAAGAAGAGACGATAACAAATAAATTAGAGATGAATATTAAGAAGTCTGGAAAATTCTACTGGCGAGTAAAGTCAATTGATAACTTACAAAGAGAAACAAATTTCTCTATTCCAAATGCGGTCTCCATTAATCTTTACGAAACAAATATGATACCAGCTTCTGGTGCAAAACTAGTGATTAACAAACCAAGTAAGAAAGTTGAATTTAAATGGAAAGACTTAAGAACTAAAGAAAATAAAAAAGTTGCATATACTTTTGAATTATCAAGAGATGATTCCTTTTCGACTATTGAAAAATCAGAGCTTGTAAAAACCAATTACATCGAAACCAGTATCCCCAAAATAGGTACATATTATTGGAGAACAAAGGTTGTAATCGAAGGAAAACCTCCATACTATGGTGCCCCACAGCGAGTTACCATTAGCCCTACACCTCCTCCTTCAAAGCCGAAGATTCAAGATAAGTTAGAAGTAGAATTAAAAATTAATTACATAATTGATGGAATAAAGAGAATTTTTTCAAGCTTTATGAATTTTCTAATACCAACGGTATCTGCAGCAGAAGTAAATACTTCGGCACAAATAAAATGGGATAAGATTGCAGATACCAAGAAGTACTTTCTAGAAATTTACTTAGACAACGATTTAAAAGAAAAGATTTTAGAAGTTGAGCTATCTGAAAATGAATATACTTTAAAGAACTTCAAAGAAGGTACTTACTACTGGAGAATTGCGACACTGGATTTTTGGAATAGAAGAAGTGAATTTTCAAATCTATCAATACTTAGCTTAAAGTTACCTGAAGTAGTAAAGAAAATATCAAAAGTATCACTTAATTTCCCTAGAAAAAACTTTTCATTTGAGGGGAAAAAGAAATTTATTCAATTTAAATGGAAGAAGTCACCAGAGGCCATAAAGTATCAAATTTATCTTTCAAAGAAATCCGATTTTTCATCCACTTATTTAATGAGAACAATAACTAAGAATCAATACTCTATTTCAATTTCTGCGGGTAAGTACTTCTGGAAAGTCGTCGCATTTAATAAGTACGATAGAAGTATAGAGAGTGACTCGAACTACTTCACGATTGCTCCCATAAAAGAAAAAAGAAACACAACTCTCCATACTAAATCAATTCCTGAATATAAGAATAAATCATTTCTTTATTTCCAATACGATATTGCTCTGTCTGAAATATCACAAACTTACTCTAATTATTCTATATCAGCAAAAGACCCCATCTTCACTTCACTTGAATTAGGAGCACATCACCTTCTAAGTAAAGCGGCCCTAAATTTTAAGGTAAGAAGATTTTCAGGAAAAGTTTTTAACGAGGAAAGTTACGGTGTCTTAGCTCTTGAAACAAGTTATGAATATTCTATAACAAAGAACTTAGCTACAACTCTAGGCCTATCTTTAAATAACTTCAAGAGCTATAGCAGAGAAAATAGTATCATTAAATCTAAGAGTAACTCATCTCTATCAGTACCCATTTCTCTTAGTTACAACTCATTTTTTAAAGAGAATAGAAATAGATTAACTCTCTCCTATTCAATTGGTTCTTTTTCAAAAATACTCATTCAAAATACATTTGATTTTAATTTTAAAGAGAAAAATTTCTTTAGTATTGGTGCAGGATTTGAAAGTTACAGTGCAAGTCTTGATGAAAGTGACTTTAAAATATCAAATATATTGGGATCTCTTAGATATAATATTTCCTATTAAGAAAAGCAGAACTATAGATAGAAAGCTAAAGAGAATTCTCTCTTTCTCTGTTAGACCAACTGACCCACAGGCAATAGAAGAATCATAACTCGCCTGTCCTATGGCAGAGCTTCCAGAAATAGTAATGGTATTAATAACAGCTGCAGGATTAGTTGTTCCTGTTCCAGTAATCACACCATCTAGATCATCGTAGCGAACTCTACCACTACCTCCACTTCCCCCATCATTATCACTAGCAAAAGTTCCATTTCCCCCACTTCCACCTAACGCGGATACTGGGCCATTAATTCTAATGTCACCTTCAGCTTGAAGAAAGATCGCTCCACCAGAACCGCCGCCGCCGCCGCCACTCACATTCCCAGACCCATCTCCACCATTTCCACCATTAGCAGAAATTCCACCTGCTGCTTCAACAGTAATATCATTTTTTGCACTTATTCTAATGGCACCGCCTCCACCACCGCCGGCTCCACCGGAGTGCTCTACAGATCCAATGTTAAACACACCACTGCTTCCAGCACCTCCGCCGGCTCCTCCCACAAAGAGAGTTTCAAAGTTTGACTCTGGAGCATAACTACTTACACCTGCAGCGCCACCTGCAACACTACCACCTAAATCATCCTTTCCATCAGCACCTACCGTTGGTAAAATAGCTGTGCCAAACCTTGCGCCACCACCACCAGCTCCACCAGCATCTACAACACCACCAATATGACTAGTTATACTTCCACCTAGGCCTTCTCCATTATTTCCACCACTAAGACCATTATTTCCAGCAACTATTCCTGTGGGGCACAACCCTCCACTATAACCACCTGCTCCAGCAATTCCTCCAACAGATGCTGCAGTATTGGCTCCATTTCCACCATTTCCACCATTAATTGAAATCGTTCCAGTGATAGTCACTGAGCTTAGAGATTTTATTGTTAAAACTTTAGAGCCCGTTACTGAGAGTGTAGAAATAATTGCAGAAGAGCAGTTATAGGTATCTTTGATATCAGTGTTGATGCCTGCATTTAGATTGCAAGCACCGTCACTGCCATTTCCAAAGTCAGCAGCAAAAGAAGTTGAACTCAGAAATAAAATAAAAATTAGGGACTTTATAATAGTCATATCTCTATTATAAAGAACCCTACAATTATGACAAGAATATAAGCTTATTGAATTTTTTCTATTTTCATTTGTGTATAAATCTCATCGTCCCCAAATGTTGCAGCGATACCAAATCCTACAATTGTCCTAGAGGTTGTGCATCTATGTAAAACTTGAAAAGCACTTGCTTCTGTTACAGTGACAATTCCCATGAAGTCAGAGTTTGAAACACTTCCATAAGTCGTATGTGACCTCTGAGTTGAACCGATGAGAACGTCTTCTCCCGTTGTCATATTTCTAAGTTTAGCTTTATGAATATTGTCAAAATACCCCGGAGCAACACCTTCAATATGATAGGTCCCTGGAGATAAGAACATCTCATTTCCAGAAATAGATACAAATGAAGAATCTCCCTCGATTGTATTTAGATCTCTCTGTAAGTAACTTCCAGCTGTACAATCACCACCATGAGTCCCATTGGGCTTTATATCCTTTATGTATGCAATCTTTCTCTCTATCCCAGACTCAGGAATTAGTGATGCTGCAATTTTTCCATCAACGCCTACTTGAACAATTTTTCCTGCTGTTGCACCTACATCAACAGCAATCACACCCTCTCCATCAACTATACTTCCAACAATACCAACTCCAGCAGAAAGGTCAACGTTAGCGTCTTCACCTTTATCGCCTTTTTCACCTTTTTCACCTTGAATACCTTGTGCTCCATCAAGTCCGGCAACGCCAGCAACACCTTGTGGACCTTGTGGTCCAACTGCCCCTGTATCACCCTTGTCACCTTTTAAACCTTGGCTACCTGCTACACCTTGTGGTCCCTGCGGTCCCTGTGGTCCCTGTGGTCCAACTTCCCCCTGTGGTCCTTGAACGCCATCCACTCCAGCAGGTCCTTGTGGCCCAGTAGCGCCTACATCACCTTTGTCCCCTTTATCACCTTTTAGCCCTTGTGCTCCATTTACACCGGCAATACCTTGAGGTCCCTGAGGACCAGTTGCGCCAGTATCACCTTTATCACCTTTATCACCTTTAAGTCCTTGAGCTCCGGTAGCACCCTGAGGTCCCATAGGTCCAACTGCTCCAGGAAGACCAGCTTCACCTTGTATACCAGGGGCTCCATCTGCCCCAGCAATACCTTGAATACCTTGTGGTCCTTGTTCACCTTGCTCACCTTTTTCTCCCTCAATCCCACTAGGTAGATCAGAAGGCACCCAAAGGTTTCCGTCGAATTGAAGAACCTGTCCAACAACTGGATTGATACCTTCAAACTCTATTCCCTCTACAACCGTTTCAGCTTCCTCTACTAAGAAATTAGCTACGACCGAAAAGTTTCTAGAAGAAATTAAAGTTCTTCCTTCTAGTCTTAAACGAATTTCTTCGCTTACAGTTCTAACCTTGCTACTGTCATACCCATCATCACAATTTTCTAAATAGAGTTTATAATCCCCAGTTAGTAATTGAGCCAGAGGCAATTTTTTTGGAGTATAAGTACATACCGCGCTATTATCTAGCTCTACATAGACCTTATACTTCCCAAGAGTTCCTCTCGCATTCTTCATTCTTATGTACCTAGGAATTTGAACAAGGCCACTTATAGATAAAGAGTTCTCAGGAGTTTGATAACTAACAGACAAGGAAACTCTCTCCTTCCTGTTATGTTTCTTTGTAGAACTTTTAGCTACAGCATTTGTGCCAGTAATTAGTGCTAAAAGTAGAATACTCATTTTGAAGTTTTTCATAAGTTCACCTACGTACAATTTGATAGCTGACTTCTATTCTAAGGTAATTAACAAGATTTCTTATGAATTTATAAAAATCTTAAACTTATACAAGATAAGGCACTGATTTTATTAATATTAATTTTAAATATCTCTTATTATTTATAATAAGGACTTAGCCCCTCCTACCTATAATTGTTGGCGAGATCTTAACTAATTCATTAATTTCTCCATCTAAACATTATCCTCAAATTAATAAGCTATTATTGTCTAAGCTCTAAATAAAATTAACCGATAGGAAGGACATGGAAGAATTTGAAATTGAATTAAAGCAATCAACATTAAATGAACTCGAAGATACAATGAATGAGTTGATTGATTTGTTGCGCCCAGAGAATTTTAAGAGCCTTGATATTGACGCTATTTTTAGATCGGCCCACAGTCTTAAGGGTAATTCGAAAGCTGCAGACTTTCACACAATTGCCTCGGTAACACATTCAATGGAAGATTTACTAATCAAGAAGAAAAATGAAGAGCAAAAGGTTTCAGAATCTTTCTTTGATCTACTGCTTACTTTTAGTGATCAAATACAAAGCTCTATAGAAGAGCTAAAAAAGGATATTACTCTTATGCCAGATTTTGATGATCTTGAAGAAAAAATTAATTCTTTTACAGAGGATAGTTCTTTTGAAAAATCAAGTCTTCGAAAGCTCTTACTCGTTGATGATGATATTGATATATATAATATTGTGAGTAAGTACCTTGGTGAAAACTTTGAAATTGATTACGTCTCCAACGCTGTTCAAGCAATTGAAGACTGTAAAATTCAAGATTATGATTTAATTATTTGTGACTACAAAATGCCTGTAATGAATGGTCAAGAGTTTGCTCTCTACCTTCGTCAAGGCTCTTCGAGAAATAAACTAACACCTATGATTTTTCTTACTGCATTCTCTCCTAAACTATTCAGTCAAAAATCAATTTGGGAAAATGTTTTCTTTATGGATAAGCCTATCAAGAAAAAGAAGTTAAAATATTATGCGACGTGTGCTCTTCAACAAATTCATCAAGACCTGAGGGCTTCTTAAATTAGAATTGAAGCCCCGCCATTACTGAGAGATAAACCGGCCTCTTTGTATCACCATCATTTAAAGGTAATGTACTTAAAACAATTTCAGATCTAATCGTTTCAAATATCGTAAGGTTAAAAACACCAGAGACTAAGAAATCTGAACACCTAGAAAAGTCATTCGTAGATCTTGAGTTAATTGGGCACTTACCTACTTCAAGCTCATTCTTCGTTGAAAATTGATATCCGGCCCTAATTCCAAAACGATACTGTAAAAGTGGTGTCGAGAAACTCGTTGGCTCTGCATACAACCCAAAGTAAGGAACAATTCCTAGCCCCGAAACTTCTGGACGATAAATTAAATCAATTCCTGTTAACATTAATCCAAAACCATATCTCCAATAGAGAGATGATAGCTCTGACGAAGACATTACTGATGAAGAACCTATATTAAATGAATTATTTCCCACTAATAGATAATTTATCTTCTGTTTTGGTGAATAAAATAAGTAATTCATCAAAGGGGAAGCAAGTTGATTCATAAGAATCCCATGGTCTCGTGGCTGATTTTTTGCCGAATATTTCACAGCCTTTGTCATCTTCTCCTTCACCTTAACAAGCGCAATATCAGAACCTCTCCCCTTCGCATCTAAATCTTTAAATCTAAACTCATAGTGCCCAAGTCGCCTCATAATATAGCTTAACTGTGACTCATCTTTATATTTCTTCCAGCTCTTATCCCAGTTTTTATCGAATACTTCTGGGCCCTTTCCACTCTGTGCAATCTTACATATTTTATTTTCAACAACTTTTCCTTCTAAAACATTAGCACAATTATTAAATAAGCTTTCAATTGATACTTGAAATAGCGCCGAAAAATTCTCAAATTTAGAATCTATTATTTTTGAACAATAATTAATTGTTTCATAATGATTATTAAATACAGCATCTAAGCACTCAAGAGCCAGCATATGCTCGCTATATTGATTTAACTCAATTGCACTCTTGGGTTCATATTTACTTATACTAGCTCTCTTTGCATCAAGCATCCCCATATAGAAATCAAATATTCTAAAATCTTCTTCAAAAAATCCAAAGAAACCATACAAAGGCTCAGAAGCAAGTGGCATTGTTCCCTTTAACACATAGAGCTGATCATTTACTCTAGGGTGATTTCTTAGAAAATCTGAAATCTGCCCACCACGCGAAGAAGTTATAAAATTTTGAATAAATTTAAAAAAGTCTTGAATAATTCCTGGATCAATATTTGAAAAATCATCTTCACTTCTGATTGGATAATCTTTAATCGATGGATCAAAGTAAATGAAGGTTGTATCTTTCTCTACAGAGTCATTCTTTGCGATACTATAAGCAAGATCAAGAGGAGCATTATTAAAGATTCCACCATCTAAAAACAAGTCTTTCTCTATTGCTTCTTTTAAACAGGTAGTAATTTGAGGATTATGAACCATACAATAGTTTAAAGACATTGGCTCAAAAGCAATAGGAAAACTAGATGAAGCAAGAAGAGCATTCTTAATGAGAGAAAAGTTATCGAATCCGTCGAGGTTAAACGGTAAAAACATCTGACTACCAGTCTCTTTTAAATATACATTTTCCACAAGAGGACTCTTTCCCTCTCCACGACCAGTCATTTTAAAAACTAAATACTCCTGAACACGTGTATATTTTAATTTTGAATTTTCTTTTAATTCATAGGGGGTTTTCCTCGTAATCGTCATTCCCAAAGTTGAAGAGCACCCCTTTTTTAAACCACTCTTCCATCGATCCTCGACATTATCAAAGAGGTCTTCTAAAGAATTTCTCTGCAGTAAACTATTCGCTCCAGAACCTCTCTTTATAAAGAACTTATCAAAATTTAAAGGTATCCAACTCTTCCAAAATAATGATTTTTGAGGAAGATCAGGTAGATCTGAACATCTTTCAATTGCAGTGATAAAAGAATTAATTGCACCTGCAGAAGCACCTGTTATGATTAGATTTTCGTCCCTTCTCTTAGGTAAATTCTTCTCTAAATACATCGAATAGTATAAGAAACCTGCCTCGTAAACCCCAAGAGAAACACCACCACTTGTAGTAAGAGATAATCTCGCCATAGAACTAATAGAAAATGTAAGTAGTAAAAAACAAAAGACGTTCTTCATTTAATTTCTCTTTGAAGTTTTAAAGAACTTATCTTTATGCTCAATAAGCTGGGCCATTATACTGACAGAGATCTCAACGGGAGAATTATCACCTATTGGTGCTCCAAGAGGACAAATAAAATCAAAATTTGAAATTCCCGTAGCCCTTAATTCTTTTTCCATACTATTTCTCTTTGCTATAGATCCGATAACTCCCAGAAAAGGAAATTTAAAACCACCGGAGAGAATTTCATTTAAAATAGGGACATCCTTCCCATGTCCCATTGTCATTAAAACAACAAAGCTATTCTTTGGAATATCTTTTACATGATCTCTCATATCTTCAAGATGAATGAGTTTCACTCCTTCAAGATCTGAAAACCTCTCTATCCATTCGGCCCTATTATCTACAATTGTTAAATTACAATTTAGCTTAACAAGGAACCGGCAAAGGCTCTGGGAAATATGTCCCGCCCCAAAGACTGTAATATTCCAAGGGTTGCGATTAAAGACTTCAAAATAAACCGAGACAACTCCACCACAAGTCATCCCAATATCTTTTTGTAAATTTATATTATTAAATTCAAAAGACTTGATTTCACTCACAGCGAGGAGTTCTAGAGATCTCTTTATTGTATAATTCTCTAGCTTTCCTCCACCAATTGTTCCTACAAATTTTCCATCAGGAAAAATAACAATCTTAGCCCCTTGGTCTTGGGGAGCGCTACCTCTAGTATCAACAAGCGTCGCGACACAGAAACACTTTCCTTCTGAATCTAATTTAGAAATTTCTTGTAATAAATTATTCATCTAATAGAGTCACAATTTCCTCACATGTAGCAGGAAGTTTTAATTTAGAAGCATTTTCTGGTTTCACATAGTAAATAGCATCTTTAATGGCATTCCAAACAGAATTCCCCAAAAGAAATGGTGGCTCCCCAACGGCCTTTGACCTATGAACACAGACATCGTTTGTATTATTTTCAATCAGATCGATATTAAAAATTCTAGGAGTATCTTGAATACTTGGAATTTTATAAGTTGTTGGTGAATGAGAAAGAAGCACGCCCTTGTCACTATAGACAAGGTTTTCAGCAGTGACCCATCCCATTCCTTGTACAAATGCTCCCGAAACTTGTCCCATATCAATACCAGGATTAATAGATCTCCCAAGGTCCATCAGAATATCTGACCTTAGGACTTTCGTCTCACCAGTAAAGCGGTCTATTAAAACTTCACTTACCGCCATACCATTGGTGTAATAATTAAAGGCCTGCCCCTTACCTAGCGCCTTATCAAATCCAAGACCTGGTGTTTTATAAAAAGCATAGTCTCCCATTGAAACTCTATTAAAGTAGGCGATAGAAACTAACTCTTTCAAAGTAAGAAACTTTCCTGTTTTCGTATCAGTCACTTTTGAGTCTTCAAAAATAATATGACTTAAGTCTTTACTATTATCGACTTCAATCTCATCGGCCGGAGTTAATTCACCTTGCATATGGGTATAGAAAACAGAGGTAAGTCTCTGCTTTATTTTATTACAAGCTATTAGTGTCGCCATTCCATTAAGGTCTGACCCACTTGAAGCTGCCGTTGGAGAGGTATTATGATTCTTCTCCGTTGATGTTGGCATAACTTGAACTTCAACGGCAGGGATTCCGAATGCTCCGGCTGCAATTTGCTGAATCTTTGTATTTACCCCTTGTCCCATTTCAGTTGCGCCAGTAGAGACCTGCAGAGTTCCATCAAGATGCATATTAACAAGAGCATTAGCTTGATTTAAAAACCTAGCGGTAAAAGCAATTCCAAATTTAGTTCCCGTTACAGCAATTCCCTTTAAATGAGTAAGTGAGTTTTTATTAAATTCATCTATCTCTTTTCTTCTCTCTAGATATTTAGAAGAGGACTTAATTTTTTCCATAATTTCTGGAAGAGTATTGTGATCAACGAGTTGTCCATAAGGCGTAGAGAGATCTTCGCCGCGGTAAATATTCTTCTCTCTAATTTCGAGAGCATCTTTCTTTAGGTGATGTGCGATCTCTTCGATAACACTTTCAATTGTTGCATTCCCCTGAGGACCACCAAATCCTCTAAAGGCAGTATTGGAATGAATATTTGTCTTACAAACTCTGCCTAAAATTTCAACATTTGGAAGATAATAACAGCCATCACTATGAAGCATCGCTCTTTCAAGTATCGATTCAGAAAGATCTGTATAAGCTCCACCATTCGAAAAGAGTTTAATCTTATATCCTAAAATCTTACCCTCTTCATCAAAGGCAACTTTCCAAAAATTCTTAAACGGATGCCTCTTTCCCGTAACCCTCATATCATCATCTTTATTAATAATCATTCGAGCAGGTCTTTTTAATTTCTTAGCACAAAGAGCGACAAGAGAAGCAAATGGAGCTGCTTGAGATTCTTTTCCACCAAAGCCTCCCCCCATTCTCTTCACCACACAGACAACTTGATGATAGCTAAGCCCGAGAGACTGAGCAACAACGTGTTGCGTTTCGCTCGGATGCTGTGAAGATGAGTGTACCTCCATTTGATTATTTTCTAATGGCAGAGCTGCACATGCATGACTCTCTAAATAGAAGTGCTCTTGCCCACCATTTTCAAAAACACCTTCTAAAGTATGAGGAGCGGAGCTAAATGCCTTGTCTAAATCACCTCGAGAAATTTTCTTCTCTATCGTTAAGAAATCCTCGTTATCAATTGATTTTTGTAAACAGAGAGTTGCTTCTAATTCTTCAATATCAAGTTCTATTAATTTCTTAGCTTTTTCAATTGCTTTATAGTTTTCAGCAGCAATCACGCATACTGGTTCATACTCATAAGAAATAATATCATCAACTAGAATGGGTTGCTCTTTAACAATTGCTCCCCATCTATTATTAGCAAGATCTTTATGCGTATAGATTCCAAGAACTCCTGGGACTTTCAATGCTTTCTTTAAATTAATACCTTTAAGTTTTCCATGAGCGACAGGTGCCCCCAAGAAACCACAGACCATTTCATTTTTAAGAAAAGGTCTATCATCAATAAAAATTGACTCTCCACTCACGTGAGTCCGAGCAGAATCATGTGGGATATTCTTACCAACAGTCATTAATTTATCCCCCTAGAAGTTCCGAAACTCTCTTCTGTGTAAAATTTTAAAAGAAGGTTCTTACTCAAAATTCTTCTAAAGTTTGCACTACCTCTTACATCATCTATAGGAGTTACTTCTGACTTTAAAACTGTCGCGGCTCTCTCGAAAATACTCTTTTCAAATGGCTTACCAATAAGTTCTGTTTCAGTCTTTAAAGCTCTCATCACAACTGGGCCAACCCCACCAATGGCAATAGACATTTCTTTGACCATCTTATCTTCGATGCGATATCGAGAGGCAAAAGTTACAATAGAAATATCCATATCTTTCCTATTGCTTGTTTTATAAAGCTTAATTTTTTCATCTTTTCCAAGAAGAGGAATCTTTATTCCTTTTATAAATTCATCATCCTTCATGTCTAATTGCTTATAGCCAAGATAGAAAGAATTAATATTAACTTCTCTCTCTCCACGAGGACCAATTAGAACTACTCCTGCATTCGCCACCATAAGAAAAGGAATAGAATCTGCAATAGGAGAAGCGTTAGCGACATTCCCAACAAGAGTTGCTCTATTTTTAATTTGCGGAGAGGCAAAGATATGTATCATGTGAGTAAATTCATAGAACTCGTTTCGAAGCTCTTCCTCTATTTGGTGAAGATTAACTCTCGCTCCAATAAACACATCATTCTTATTTTTAATGATCTCATTCATCTCTTCTATATTATGAAGACCAGTAATGGACTCAGGATCAAAGCCTCTCTTGTTATAGAGAACTCCTATATCACTCGCACCGGAGACAAATATTGTCTTTGAATTTTTATTTTTATCAATTGCACTCTTTAAAGTAGTAGGAAGAAAAACTTCATTTGTCTCAGTCTTTATGAGCGCATCCAAACTTACATCTTCTCTAAGAGTCTTTAAAATTTCTTTGGAATTGAACTTCTTTGTTAGTGGTTCAAATTTCTTTAAGTCAATATCTAGTCCTGCTTCAATAATAGATTTATATCCAGTGCAACGACATAAGTTTCCAGTTAAACTATTTTTAACTCTTCTCTCATCAATTACTTTCCCTTCCCGCAGATGTGACTCTACTCCAGCATTTAGAGCGCAAACAAAACCCGGAGTACAGAAACCGCACTGCGCTCCGTGATTTCTAACCATTGACTCCTGAACTTCATTTAGCTCGTCATCATTCTTCAATCCTTCAACAGTTATAATATGGCTTCCATCCAGAATATGCATAAAAGAAATACAGGAATTAACTGGAACGTATTCAAAATCATCATTTTTAAGCTTATGCACATTTCCTATAATTACTGTACATGCTCCGCAGTCTCCCTCGGCGCAAACGACTTTTGTTCCGACAAGACCTCTCTCATATCTAAGAAAGTCAGATAGAGTCATGAAAGCTTCTTCACCTTTGATACGGCGAGGCTCCCCATTTATAAAAACCGATATATAATCTCTCATTAAAATTTCTCCAATTATTGAAGAATTATTATCACATAAAGTGCATTGATTCGTTAATCACTATCTGCACCTTACACCGATGCGCGGTGCAATTTAACTTCACAATAACTTAAACTTAGGATAAGTTTCACTAATGCTAGAAGAAGAAGTTGAAATTATCCCACCAGAGCCTATAGAAATCCTCTTTCAAAATGAGGAAGTTATCATTGTCACTAAGCCTTCGGGCCTCCTGGTTCACCCATACTGGAAAGAGACCAACGAGAAAGACAATTTAATGAGAAGGGTTAGAGATCAAATTGGCCAGAGAGTTTACCCTATCCATAGGCTTGATAGACCAGTTTCAGGCGCCCTAATGTTTGGGTTAAATGGAGATATCGTTAAGCGCGTTCAAGAACACTGGCATGATAAATTAAAGGTTCATAAGGAATACCTCGCACTTGTCTTTGGAGAAATTCAAGAAGAGGGTATTTTTAATTTCGCTCTTTCAAATGAAAAGAAAATTAAACAAGAAGCACTGACAAAGTATCGTCCACTCACCACCAGTGAGCGAGCAACTCTCATGCAAATAACTATAGAAACTGGTCGGACTCACCAGATAAGAAGACATTTCTCGAGGTCAAGTCATCATCTCATCGGAGATACCAAGCACGGAAAGGGAAAAATAAATAACTACTACCGTGAAACACATGGCTTTCACAGAATCTTTCTTCATTCCTATCGATTTAAAATTGATTTAGATTTCTTAAAAGTAGAAGTCGAGTCTCCCTTACCAAAAGAACTGAAGGAATTACTCACAACAATCAATATCGACTATTCAAATATCCCTACTTGGAAAGAAGTGGAGAGCAATCTATCAGGGGATTTTTCTCAGTCCAAGGATCGCGAACCTTTAATTGAATAGACTCAGCGTCTAATAAACTCATATCTGCAATATCTGCGTTTCTATCATTGCAGTTGTATTCAGCAATTGTTCTAATTTCTTTTGCATCACAATTCTTCTTACTATAAAGCTTAATAGTTTTTGCAGATAGTTTTTGAGCGTTCTTAAAATCAACGCGGTCAAGATTTGAATTAAACACATAAGTTCTTGGAGGTCTGACTATTTCTTTAACAGCAACAGAGAGAAGACAGCGGTAGTTCTTAGCTTTCACAGGAACTGACTTGGTAACTTTTCCTGCCAGACAAATTGCTGGAGGATTGTGAGGATATTCGCACATTGCAAAGGAATTACTCACAAATAGTAATAAGCATAAAAGTACTTTCATCATTACTTGTTGCTACAGCTCATAGAGATTGGATAATGATCACTAATAATTTCTTTATAAACTCTATAGAAGGTATTATTACTTAACTGAGAAAGAAATACTCTATCTCTAAAGTAATTCAAACGTTGTTCAATTTTTGAATCATCTTTAACAATTTCACCTTTCTTAATTGTGTAAACCTTATTTAGCTCAGACTTTAGTTTTGTAAGCATTTTATTCATTTGTCTTTCGCCAGTCTTTGTTAACTGGTAATCAAGACTTGAAACCATGCTTTCACCTAGCTCTTCATCTTCTGGATAAATTTGTTCAATTTCTTTATCTTGATCTTTTATTCTCTTAGATCGAACAATGTAGTTTTCACTAATATAGTCATAAACATAACCCTCTAAGTACTTAAGCCTAGAAGTATCATAGTCATCATTACTCTTTCGACAATTCAAGAAACCATTCTTTGGTAGGATAAAATGATCATAGTTACTGGCCATAGCATTTGTAGGAATTCCTCTAGAGTTTTCTTTTGCAAGACTAAGACTAGTTTCAACGTCTATTAAAAGCTCATGTTCACCAGTCTCTTTTAATAAATTGCTCCAGTATGGATTATCTGCAGTAAGATTCATATCTCCAACATACATGACATCTTTTTCTTTATAGTTCTTCTTAAGCTTCTCCATCAACTCCATCAATATTTTAGCTTCCGCAAAACGTGCATAATTAGTTGAATCAAGCCCCACTCCTAGATCTTTATAATCAGAAACTCCAAATGAAGGTCTTAAAATATTTTCCATATCCTCTCTATCTTCAACGGGATGAGGAGAAGTAAAGACAACATGTGAAGCTAGAATTGAAAAATCAAAATTACCACTTTTAAAGCTCGCAAGAAGTGGCCTTCTTGAAAAAACATGAGAAGTTTCTCTTCCCATAAATGATGCTCTTAAGTTTGGAAAACAAGCATACTTCTTAGCTGTTACATTTGAATACGTTTCTTGGCAGTGTTCATTCGTAATTGGTTTAACACTGCGGCCTCTATAATAAAAACCCGTCAATTCTTTTACATGTGTTGGTTTTGCTGAGTCTCCTCTTGGACTTAAGATCAGTGACCAAGAGCTATCTAATTTTCTAAGCTCACTTAAAACCTTTAAATATCCTGGTGACCTATAAAGAGATGGGGCTTTACTGATTGTATCTGTAACTATAGCAATCTTTGCTTTAAGGGCCTGGACTTTATCTAGGTCACCATTTCGATTGGCCTGACTTAACTCTTTCTTCAAAGATCTAAGTTCTGCAGGTCCTTCATTGATAGCATCAACAACTTCTTTATTATTTTTTGCATCTAAACTTACTAATGGCAGTAACTCTAAAGCTCCAACGATATCAGAGTTATTAATAATTTTTGCAATTAATTTATAGTCTTTATACCCAGAGTTTTGAGAACCCGGATGCCATAGGTTGAATCCACCAATTCGAACTTTACCATTACGAGTGGCCAAGGATTGAGAGTATTGCTTATCAGAGTTTGAATTATAGTGTTGATATAGAGTTCCACACTCCACATCATACTCACCATCAACAAGATAGATCTTATTATTAGAGCATTCTTCTTTAAGCTCAGCTATTGCTGCTCGATCTGCCTCAACTGTTTTAGCAAAACTAGAGTTCAAAAGAGCGAAGAATAAAAATATGCATAACCTGCAACTTATCTTGATCATAAGATCTCCTTTAATAACAAGGACGACCAAGATACCTCAGAGCTAACTTTTTAGCAAAAATATAAAGTTTATAACATATTGAAAATTCGAAATACCCTGTCAGGAATACATTAGTTTTTGAAATATAATCTATTTATTCGTCATTCTCAGACTGGGCCTTTTCAAGTAAGAGCTTGAAATGATTAAGCCTAGTATTTTTGGTGTGCTTAGCCAGTTTCTGCCCAACAACTTCAGGAAGGAGTATATGCTTAGTATAGTAGTTAATTGCCTTTCCACCAGATTTGGTAGACCTTAGGGTTTCCCAGCTAAAATCCTTATCATCATAGAAGAAGAACTTTGTTATGGCCCAGTGAGAGTCATTATCATTTTTTAAGAACTCACTTGCGGCCGTAGCAGCAAATCTCTCGGCAAAGCCACCATCAGAGTCATCCTTAACAATAAGGTTTGCAACAATTTTAAGAACTTTTCCCTCAGCAGCTCGAGACGCCTTACCATTTGTAATCAATGGAAGTAAGTATTCACTCTTTATCATATCTAAATTTTTTCTTGTATCTTCACTACCGTCTCTAAATAAGCGCTTAAAGTCATAGGCGGAAGTCATCTTACCTGCTTGATATCGAAGCTGCCTATACTTAGACTTCATTCTATTCCATTGTACTTTTTGCTTATCATTAAATTGATTATAACTTCTCTTATTAAAACGACTTAAGAACTCGAGCTCTTCCCTCTTCTCTTCCTTTAAAAGATAGTCATCAAATAGCTTTGAAACATTTTTTGCAACAACCGCGTAGGCCATAATATCAGCAAGGCGAGTTGTCTTAAAAAAATCTTTTATATCACTAAGCTTCACTGCTTTATCCTGCTTATTCATCCATTGAAGCGCTCTTTTAAGTTCACTTCTAAAAACGACAAGTTCGGTTTCCATAGACTCCTTATCAAAGATAAGTCCCTCAGCTAAATATTCTCCTAGAACAGATATGAGATTTGCTAAGGCTTCCGTACTAAACTCGCCTGAAACAATTGTTTCTCTAATGTCAGCAGAAGGGTTAATTTCATTTATCATTCCCCTTTTTCTAGAGAGAATTAAAATTTCATTTAAAAGCTCATTATCAAAGACTGCTGTTAAGATATTTCTATTTTCTTCAACAGAGAATTTTGAAGATAGGTTTTGAGAACTTGGGATTTTGTTTAAAATAAAGTTGCGAAATGAATCAAATAATACTTTATCAATATTTTCACTACACTTCTTTGCGTAATCACTTACCCAGTTTTTATGAAATACATTATCATTCCCAACTACTGAAATAAGTATGTTTAAGTTCTCTTTCTCAGCGCTTGAACCGTATTTAAGATTTTCTAAAACACTTCCGCTTCCAACCTTAAAATGGCTTTTTCTAAAAATTGAAATAAGATCCGTCTCATTAGACGAGCTCTTTAGCGCGTCTAAGTATTTGTCCTTCATTTTTGAACTAATAACATCAGATTTCTTAATTTCACTTCCTATTAAGAGAAACATATTTTCATGACAAATTTCACTCATCGATTCAGAACTTTCCCCTTTATCGTTTAATAGAGACTTGTTCTTTTGAATTTGTATTTCCGATATATTCCTAGCAACATCAAATTCTGTAATAAGAAAACATCCCTTCATTTGACTTTCAAAATCGGATTCATCTCCCGACTGAGTAGGTATAAGTTTTAAGCACTCTTCAAAGTAATAAACGGGTGTTAAAATGTTATTCGCCTCAACAGAGGTTAAAGAAAAACTCTGTCCAACATCACTTTCAAGCTTCTGTTTCATCTCTTCAAAGAAGTTATTCTTCTTGGATAATCTCTTACATTTTCTTAGGTAATCACTAAATCGGATTTCTTCCCATTTTGGAGAATACTCATCTAAACAACTTTGAAAACCTGAACTAGAACCAAGATTCTCTTTTTCATACAGCTCTTTTTCAAATGTTTTTAAGAATTGATTAGAGAAGAATTTAACTTTAAACTCGCTATTTTTAACTCTTTGCTTATTAATATGAGATTCAATATTTCTATTTAAACTAAGTTTTGAGTCTCCTGCAACAGTAGAGAGAAGAGTCTTCTTTATTTCACGTTTTTCTCTACTACTTATTTCTGAATTCTCCAATCTGTCTTCAATATAAAAATCCAAATAAGGAACGATGGCACTCTCTTCTATTTTAGATAGAACTCCTCTAAACTCAACAATACTTTTTAAGGAGCTAACCTCTTTTGAAATTTCTCTCTTGAGAACAGCTTCAAGGCTTCGAGATTTTTCTTCATTAAAAGAGTTATAAGGATCTTTCCCTATAAGGAAGGAAGCGATCCCCGATGGAGCAACTTTCTTATAGGCCATCAACTGACAATCATAAGACTTTTCAACAAGAGAATTGGCAAGAGAAAGTAACTCATCTCCACTTGCTTTTTCCGATGAATAGCACTTATTATAATTTTCTTGAAAGACCCTCTTGTCTTCGTCATTAAAACGAACACCGAGTTCTGGTGCTATTGACTCACTAATTCCCTGTAAATCTAGCTCTCCAGACTCTCTCTCAATAAACAGAAACGTCTTACTTAAACAGCTTTTCTTAGATTCAACCGGACACAATTTGAATTCATTAATAGCTTTTACAAGTATATCCCTTGTAAGATTCTTTCTACGCCCTCTATCTTCTAGAAAAACTTCTAGAGCAGCTGGAATCTTTCTCTTAGATATTCTCTCTTCACAATTGTCTTTACTGTCTTTTTCTAAACAACTCGAGTGCTCTAACAAGATCTTCGTTCTTAAATTAGTAATAAGACTATCTCCAACTAAAAAAGATTGAAGTTTAAAATCATCATCGATACTTCTGGCCAATTCACTTGTAGATACATCTCTTTGGCTTTGTTCTAGACATTGTCCAATATCTTTTACATCCACGACTAAAGGGATTTTAATCAGCCTAATATGTTCAACGTTTTGGAATAGCTCTCTTGAACTTAAACATGAAACAAGTCTTTCTTTAATAGCTTTTCCAGATAATTTTTCTTGAATAGATAGAAAATGATTCTTCTCGATATCTTCATTCAAAATCGTTTCAAGTTCAGAAATTTTTATACAATCGATTCTAGCTTGATCAAGAGTAATCTTAGAAGTTGAACTCTTTCTTGAAATAAGGCGATCATTCATACATTTAACAAATACTTCTTCGATCTCAATAATATACTTAGACGAATTATAGAACTCTTTAAAATATAACTCATTATTAGTAATTGATTTAAAGAATCTTTCACTTCCATCAACTCGTACAACTTTTTCATGATTAACTTTATCATTTGAGAGAATAATTTCCCTCTTCGTATCTAACTTCGAAGCATACGTGTCTAAAACTTTCTTAGCACTCAACTTATTATTATCTCTAAATACTTCTAACACGACTTTATTTGTGTTTTGAAGACCATTTTCTTTCTTCTTAAAAACAGTAATTGTATTTCGATCGTTCTTACTCGCCTCTAAAGTCATTAAATACTTCTCACTATCCTTAACATGATAAAAGTCTCCGTCTTTAATTATTTTTAGTTTGCTAATATCGCTCTTATTAGAGAAGAGTGAGAATTTTAAGATATTTAATTTATTATCAGCAATTGCACGAAGCTCTACAGGGCCTTTTCCTTCGATGTTGACTGTCGTCACAAAGAAGCTTCTTTGCTCTTTTAAATCCTCTTCAAGCTTTTGAGTTATTTCGCTTACGATTGGTGTTAGAGATGTTGCGGACTCCGGAGCGACATCAGCAAAAATAACAACATTACAACTTGAGCCGTCGAGATATTTTATATTTTCAACACTGGTTATTATTTCTTCGATTAAATTCTTTTTAAATTTTTTCTCTGTAAGAATTGTTGAAATAGAAGAGATAACAGAGTCAATCTGTTCTACATCAGCTGCATCAAATCTCTCTTCTCTTTCCTTAGAGAAGAGACCACTCTTATACTTAATTAAAACTTTCTTATTTAGAGAGCTATAGTAGACTTCAACGTCTTTTGAAAAGCCATTACTTTCATACAGCTTCGTCCATACACTACCAAAAGAGTAAAGACTTACCAATAACGTAAATAGTAGAAATAATGATTTCATTCTAATCCCTCGTTTTCCTTAACGGAATGTAGAGGGAAAAGCTGAAGACTTTCTTTAAAATTACAACGACTTAGCTCTTAAACTTTTCCTAAAGAAAACGCTAACCTATACCGATATGAAGGGAGAATGTTTTGAATTAGAGAAACCAATCACGAGGTCAGAGGATATGTTCCTAAAGAAAATTTTAACTTTATTACTACTACTTTCAATTACTTCTGCAAATGCAGGGGGAGGAAAACTTATTGATTTCCTTCTCTTCGATTCGGGAGTAGCAGAAATTCTAACCAAGAACGGAGTTGACGCAATTGCAATTCCAAGAGTTAAGAGATACGTGGCCAACTCTCTTCAAGCATTAAGCTTTTCAGGAAAGAAGCCAACAAAAGCTCAGTTAAAAGAAATCCTCAATAGTCTTGGAGGAACTCCACAAGACTTAAGAATCAAGAACTCATTAATTGCCCTCTTGGATAAACCCGAAGATCAATTAAAAAAGAGCGATGTTGTTAATGCAATAAATAGTCTTATCTTCCTTGCCAATAGACATGGTAGTACAGGTTCAGCAATGCTTGCTTGTGCACAGTGTGTGAGTGATGTTCTAAGTAAGAATGGATTTAAGTTTACTCTTGAGGAAATTAATAATACCACTGCTAAGAAAGTACTCGATCAAACTCTTCCAAAGCAACCAAGACAATTAACAAATTATATCAATACAAAAATGGCAAAGTACAACTTTGGTGATCTATCTAGAGTAAGTCCTAAAATGCTAAGACCAGAAGAAGAAAAGTCTCTAGGGTTATTTCTTGGACTTGCAGAAGCTGGAAACAAGCAACAGAAAGATCTAATTAATGCAGTTAGAGAATTTAGTACTGATCAAAATGGTGTGACAAACTTAATTGACTCAAGAAATCCACATACTTTTTGGAAGTTATTCAGTGAGGATATGGACGATGAGACTGTTGAAGGTTGGACAAAAATCTTAAAAGAGGCTAACGCAAGTGCTGATGGACAGACAAATAAGCAAGATGCCTTCTACGCAGCTCTAAAGAAAAGAGCTGGTGACGATGATTATATGAATGACCAACTTGAATTTCTAAAGAAGAAGAATTGCTTCTTTAGATAAAATCACAACCTGAGAAGCTCTAAGTGAGCTTCTCTCTTATTTTTTCTACATAAAATCAACAACACCTGGGTCTCTACTTATAATTAAAACCTTTAATGCATTTACAAATTTGTCAAATTCTCCAACTGTACTATATTCAGAAAGCTCTCTCACTACTTTATAGGCCATATCTCCAAGCTCTTTCATTCCAAAGATCTCGTCAATAGGAGCTGATGACCAAATAACTTCCGCCAGGGCTTCTTCTCTTGCTCCTTCGGCCTTAAATAATAATTTCTTAATCGCTTCAGGAGTCATATCGACAAATTCTTTAAATGAAGCTTGCTTATTCTTTCCTAATTTCCCAATAAATCCATTCATCTGCTCTGGAGTTATTTTCTGTGATGCGAATGTGTGTACTCTCTTAGCAATAGCATCTTGAAACTCTCCCATCTCTTTTGCTATTTTGGCAGACTTTGTTGCAGAAGCAGATAGAATTGCTTCATCAACAGTCTTATCAAATGCCTTTAACGCTTCAAAAGTTGTTTCTGCTGCTACGTACTTTGTTAGGCCAAATGTCTCTCTTGCTGTAGCTTTTGTCGACTCATATACTAGTCTAACTCTAGCATTTAAGAACTTCTTCATAATGAGACCATCAGCAAGATCATAGACCGCTCCAGAAACTCTATTTACGAATGCCGATGAAGTATTCTTTAAAACTCCACCAGTATGAGGTCCGCCTTCAAGTAGAACCATATAAGGAATTTCTCTTTTTCTAACTGGAATCTTTACAAAGATATCAGATAGGTCTTCCATATTTTTTAAAAGGTATTCTGTTAGATCATCACCACGAGCGGCAACATCATCTAGCCCTTTGATCATCTTATTCATCTTTGCTCCATTCTTCGCCAATTGCTCAAAACGAAACTTTCTCATCCAATTTGTTCCCCAAAGATACTCACCTTTATTTGCCTTTCTCATAACAGCTCTTGCGTGAACAAGTTTGTCGTGAGAACTAAACCACTTCGTTGAATATGACTTAAGAAGTCTCTGTAGAGCTTTCGGATTGTGTCCAAAGTAGTCAGCTACAACTTGCGCTGTCTGCTTATTAATCATCTCTGGTGTCTCTCTAACGACAACGTTACTTGTATATTCAAAAATTTCATCCGCTCCCATCTTTGCATTCTTCTTAAATGGAGCAAGGATTTTTCCAAGCTTTTGAGTCATTTGAGTCATTGTTATTTTTCCTCTCTTAAAGAGGTGTTTTACATTTTCCATCTCACCCATTGCATTCTTTACAGCTTCTTCAGAAGCACCACTTCTAACTAGCTCTTTAGAAATACTCTCTACAGCTCTTGAAGCTTCATCTGAATTTCTCCCTAATGCCTTTGCCAAGTCATCTTGTAGAGACTTAAACCCTAGTACATATCTAGCAAAGCTTACGTCTGCCTCAGTTGCTACAGTCTTTCCAGCAATTCCGGCCATTCTTGAAGCTTTCTTGAATCCAACTTTACCAGTATTTCTAAGCATTGTTCTGGCCGAGATATAAGTCATCTTTGAACCTACTTTAACCGATCTTCCAACAACTCCAACCATAGGAATAAGAGAAACTGCTTCAAAGATTGCCCATCCCCAAGTTCTAGAAACTTCATCAGAACTACCCGAAGTAGCAAAACCCATATCTTCCATTCTCTTAACTTTTTCTTCATTCTTATCTGCATCAAGTTTACGATCAACTTCTCTATAAACAAGAGTCAACTGCATTGTTAGAGCTGATGTTCCCGCTGCAATCATAGCAATTCCAAGAGGTGCACAAAGACCACCTGTAACTCCAGTACAAGCAGAGCCAATGATAATAGCAGCTACACCTAAGAAACCTGCTCCAAGACCTAGCCACATATCAGTCCACTCTTCATCTGACATTGAATTGATTTTATCTAAAACATTTTCTGGTACTCCAGGAAGTCCTGCCAGTTGATTAAGTTGATTTTGAGCCTTAGAAGTCGCATAAAATAGTGTCTTCATATCTTCATGTGTATTTGGCTCCATATTACAAAAATCATTGAGGTTATTTAAAACCTTAAGTTTTCTCACCTGTGCTGCTTCTCTTATAAGATCTTTAAAGATTGGAGTTTTTATTCCATTATCTAAAGAGAGGAAGTTCATCTTAGCTGAGAATTTATTGTCGATTCCATTTTCAGAAGAAAAATCTTCAAACATAGAGATTTGCTTATCTACATTTCCTCTATTCTTATAAAGATCTAGAAAGAATTGACCAATTTGTCCTTCATCACTCTCGAGAACATCATCAATTTCATCCCATGCTTCCCCAGAAATTCTTGAATTATACTTACCTTCATACTCTTCTACGTTATCTCTTGTTAAAAGAGTTTGATAAGAGAGGTCTTCAAGTCTTGAATAGTAACTCTTTCCTTTAAGTTCTGTTTGGAAAATATTTGAGTTTTCTTCATTCACTCTCTCAGCAATATCATTCCAAAAGTAGTCTTTCTCATCTGTAGAAAGGATTTGATTGGCATAGCTTGGAACTAAAATCGTATTGATTTTAATCTTCTTTGCAGCTTTCTCTAGCATTTCAATATGCTTCTTTACATTATCTCTTTGAATTCTTGTTTCGCTAGAAACTCTCTTTCCTCTTCTTGTCTGAATATAATTTGGAGTTATCCCCTCTTCAACGTGCTCTAATTCATCAAGAGCGACCAAGTAGCTCAATCTCGCTGATGCCCAAGGATTTAAAGCTTGCATCTGCCCTGTGAGAAAATCATACTCATTCATAAATCCAAATGAAAAATCTGAGTTTCCACGATTTACATTCATATTCCAAATATATCCAAAAACTGGATAATTATTTTCTAGCTTCATTTCTTCTAATCTTCTAAGTGGAACAAAATCAGAAGTAGTCGTGAACTCTTTTAAGTAATCTGCCATTTGAGCAACAATATGCTTTCCTTTACCGTCCTTACAAATATCGCTTCCTCTTCCAACATATTGGCAAGCTATTTGAGCGTCTCTGTAGGCCTTATCCGTCTTTACAACTTCTCTATTAGACTCTAAATAAAGAGCAATATTTTTTAGTGCCCAATTTCTCCACACTGCGGCTCCATATAATGAAGGCATTTTAATCTTAGACTTATTCTTAGATAGCTTGTTAACAAGCCTTTCTGACATTATTTCTGTATAGTGAGTAGCACCTTTTTTCTGCATTAATTCTGTTAAAAACAAAGAAAGATTTTGTCTTTGTGTATTGATCGACCCCATAGAACCATCTTTTAATTTTGTTTCATAAATTTTTTCCGCAGATGGTTTTTCAAAGAACTTCTGAAACTCAGTTCCAATATTATAAGTATAAGTTCTAGCGGCAGCATGCTTTCCACTTCTTCTATTATAGTTTGCTCTTGTCTTCCCCTTAAATACCTGCATTGCCTCAGGAAGTTTCATTTGAACAACTGTTTGGTAATGAGAAACATCGTCAATATCAGATTTTGTAAAGTGACTTCCGTCTCTAGCATTTCTAAGAGCACTCTTATATTCTTCAAATGGAAGTAAACCTGAGTATCCCATTTTTGTTGGGTCTTTATCTGCATTATCCATGAAGTATTCAAGATATTGATAGTTATTTAAATTAAAAGTAAGCCCATGCCCAGACATGATATTTTGAAGATAAGTATCTCCCTGTCCTTCAACAAAGTTAAACTTAAATTTCTCAGGAAGACTTCCATTGAAGTGAGATTGACATGACTTTGGAATATCTACCGCGTCTTCATCACCTAGCATTGCTTGATAAATATAAACTTGAGACATCATCATATGAAGTGTAAACCACTTAAGAGCTCTTACATAATTTCTTTTTGTTGGTGTTTTAACAAGAGTTAGAACATCACGAGAGAGAACTTCACTTTCGTTGAATACGAGACGAGACTTTCCCCAAGACTCATCTAAAACAGATAAGTGGTACGGGTCAGTTTGCTCATCTGGTCCAAGAGTAATTAACTTTCTTTGATCAATTTGATCTTCATCGATTAAATCAGTTGGAAATTCAGGTAATAATGACTCGTAGAAGAATTTTCCATCATACTCTCTATCAACATATGAACGCTTTGATACAACAAGATCTCTCATTGGAAGAAGTACTCCTCCAAGATACTTTACAAGTAGGTCTCTTCTAACTTCTTCTTCTACTTCATCGTCGTATAGGTATTTCTTTAATTCATCTTTTAAAGTTTTAGCTTTCTTACTTAAAGAAGTTAAAAGCTCATCTTTCGCTCCAAGAGAAGGTATTTGATCTTCTTTCTCTTCTTCTTCAAGCTTCATTACTTTTTCTGCAAACTTTTCTATATGACCTTTTACTCTTTTTGGAACACACTTTTCAGCTTCTTCTTTTGCCAAGTTTGCATCAAATGTATAAAGGTATTGACCACAAGAAGCCTCATTAATCCCCTTAACAATTTTCTCCCAATTACTTAGAGTATTTTCATCATAAGCAACAACGTCTTGCGAATCAAAACCAAATAGATCTTCTTCTTCTGATTCTTCTTCATTAACTGCTCTCTCTAAAGTATCTACTTCATCTGTATTACAAACGGCCTTCAGATCTTTTCCTTTAATCGAATCTTTAAAATCGCTAATTTCTTTTAATAATTCTTCAGTTGAAAATTTGTGAGGTATATTTGCCGAAGCAGGGACACGAAGTAGCGTCTCAGCGAAAGCTAATTGGAAAGAAATTAAGTAAATTAGTAGTGCAGAGATAAATCTCTTCATATAAGTCCCCTATAAGTTATATAGGCTTATATTTGCAAGTTGGGGGCCAAGTACATCTAGGAGAAGTTCAATAATTACGGCATGTTATTTTTTATAGGGTTGTGTAAATTTTAGACATGTTAGAAAAATAACACTTTAAGATACTGAAATAGCAGAAAAAAAGGGCCTAATAAAGGCCCTAAATAATCTCTTAATTCCAGCTATTGTCAAAATCCTGGTCCCATTCATCATCGCTTCCGCCATATCCATCATACCCATCATCGTATGAATCAGTGTATACATCTGAGTAGAAGTCATCGTTATAATCATAGTCGTAATCGTAAACACTTCCCTCTAGTTTCTCAGAACAGAAGTATCTATAGTCATTCGACCAATCATTCATTTGATCTCTTTGATTCGCGCATTGATCATAACCAAAAGAGCATGTGTAGTTATAATATGTTCTCTCGACCGTGTTATTCCACCCGTCAACAAGCTCATAGTCACACGTATCGACATGGCTATATCTATGTCTGTATCCGTTATACGAATACCAAGGATAACCATCATACCAAGAATACCCGTCATTCCAAGTAACTCTTACTCTTAGCCATCTATCCCAGTAGATATCTCTATAAGGAACAGATCTAAAATAATTTCTTCTAGAGTTCCATCTACTATCATGAGCTCTATTATACCGGTAAGTAGTATGAGCATGTCTTACGTATCTTTGACTTACTCTATTCCAATTTGGACGATGTCCATAACTTCTATAAGCAGATGTTCTTCTTACAAGATTGACTCTTGTAGGTCTTGTATTTCTATTTACATTTGTTCTCGCAGGAGGAGTTCTATCGCCTCTTCCTCTATTAACTGTTGTATTATTATTTCTCTGAGGTCTTACAGTTCCCGTATTTCTTTGTGGTCTAGTTGTTCCAGAATTTCTTTGTGGTCTAGTTGTTCCCGTATCTCTTTGTGGTCTAGTCGTTCCTCTATTTCCTCTCGCGCTTCCACTATTAGAACTTCCCCTATCACGATCACGGTTATTTCTCTTTAGCGACTTCTCTGAGCACGTCTCTACTGTAGAACAATCTTTTGCAAGCGTATTCTCTGCTCCAAAAACAAGAAGAGATGACACTGCAAAACATCCTATAAAAAAATTCTTCATTTAATTTCTCCCTAATAGATGATCAATTAAGAGCTTCATATCTAGGAAGTTAGAGAAAATAAAATATTTTTTCTTTTATTTAAATGGTGGATGGTTTCTTACAGCGGCGCAACAAGGGATATTAATGACTTAGAGCGCTAACTTACAATTAGAAAAAAAGAAATAAAAAAGGGCCTCAAAGTGGCCCTGATTTAATTATGAATCTCTTAAATCTTTTCGAAGAATCTTTCCAACGTTAGACTTTGGAAGCTCTTCTCTGAACTCATAGATTTTTGGAACTTTGTAACCTGTCAGATTTTCCTTACAGAATTTCTTTAATTCTTCTTCAGTTAGTGAATCATCTTTTTTTACAACGAATAGCTTTACAACTTCTCCAGATTTTTCATCAGGAGATCCAACAGCGGCACATTCAAAAACTTTTTCATTAGAGCAAACAACGTCTTCAACTTCATTGGGATAGACATTAAAGCCTGAAACGAGAATCATATCTTTCTTTCTATCGACAATTTTAAAGAAACCTTCTTCATTCATAACACCAATATCACCAGATTTAAAAAATCCATCATCAGTCATAACTTTTTCAGTTTCATCGGGCCTATTCCAGTAACCTTTCATTACCTGAGGTCCCTTAATACAAATTTCTCCGATTTCACCTACAGCAAGAGTCTTTCCATCATCATCTTTGATAACAACCTCAGTTGATGGAACAGGTAAACCAATCGCTCCATTATAGTCCTTTAAGTCTAGAGGATTAATACATGCAGCTGGTGAAGTCTCAGTTAACCCATAGGCTTCAATGAGAGGGATTCCTGTGATCTTCTTCCATTTTTCAGCAACAGCTTTTTGAACGGCCATTCCTCCACCTAGAGTTAACTTTAAAGAAGAAAAATCTACTTCTGAAAATTCTGGTGTATTTAAAAGACCATTAAATAGTGTGTTCACGCCTGTAATAGCAGTAAACTTCCACTTATTTAATTCTTTTACAAATCCCTTCATATCTCTTGGATTCGTAATAAGAACATTCAAAGCTCCTACTGTTGAAAACGTAAAACAGTTAGCTGTTAAACTAAAAATATGATAGAGCGGAAGAGGAGTAATTATAATTTCCTTACCATCTTCAGTAACTGGAGAAATCCAAGCCTTTGCCTGCATTAAATTTGCAATGATATTATTATGAATAAGCTCAGCGCCTTTTGAAACACCAGTTGTTCCACCAGTGTATTGAAGAAAAGCTGTATCCTCTCTCTTGAGCTCTGGTC
This sequence comes from Halobacteriovorax sp. JY17, assembly GCF_002753895.1. Taxonomy (NCBI): domain Bacteria; kingdom Pseudomonadati; phylum Bdellovibrionota; class Bacteriovoracia; order Bacteriovoracales; family Halobacteriovoraceae; genus Halobacteriovorax; species Halobacteriovorax sp. JY17. The sequence goes on from NZ_NJER01000003.1 coordinate 51,297, forward strand.
GAATAAATTTCGTTTCGTCACCGGCACTCACGCATTCAAGAAAATCTTTTGTCCCCGAAATACTCCAAGCAGGGACCATTTTTTTAACGTTCTTTATAACAAAGTTTACTATCATTGATTTTGGAAAACCTAGCATGTCTCCAATCTTTGTTGTCAGAATATTTTCCACACCAGTGTTGGCAATAATTTCTTGTAGAATATGAGCAGAGTTCTCAAAGATAACGATAGTCTTTGCTCCAGAGTCATTTAATTGGTGCTCTAACTCTCTCGCTGTATAGAGTGGATTAACATTTACAGCGACCATTCCTGCTCTTAAAACTCCAAAAAGGGCGACCGGGTATTGAAGAATATTTGGCATCATAAGGGCAACTCTATCGCCCTTAGATAAATTCAAGTCATTTTGTAAGTACGAAGCAAACTTTCGACTTTGTAAATCAATCTCAGAATAAGTAAGGGTCTTACCCATACAGTGAAAGCTGGGATTATTAGGGTACTTAGAAAAGGCATCCTCAAGAATGTCTGGGATTGAGTTATAAGATGATGTGTCAATGCTATGTGGCACACCTTTTTGATAATGATTAAACCATACACTTTCCATGAGACCCTCTGTATTAAAATTTATGTAATATATTGATTTTATAAAATCTTTCTAAATAAGTAATCTTTGGCAGAATTTTCTCACCTAATCTATAGGATATTCTAAACTTTTTTTCTTGCCTACCAAAATCTCAGGTGGTAGAAATCTCACACTTTAAAAGAGTGTTGTCCTGAATAATGGATATCAGCACTTCACTCTTATAGATTTATTCTATACACACGCGTTTTAGCCTCCGGAATCGGAGGCTTTTTTGTGTGCTTTACTCAAAAACTTACGCAGGCTATTATATATCTATGAGCAAGAAACTGACTGAAAACATAGACTACTATCTGAATGAAAACGGATTAATGGTTTTTACAGAGAAATACCATACTGAAAGAGGCCACTGTTGCCAGAGTGGTTGTACTCACTGTCCCTATAATTTTAAAAATAAAGTTGATCCAACAATTCCATCAGAATTGCAAAATCCATGGAATGACGATGAAGATAAAATTGAAATTTACGATGGGCCTATTGACGAGTGAATAAGTTCTAACTTCTTCGCTCTACTAAACTGCTTAATCTCCCACTCTCTCTTTGAAGCAAGTGACCTGTTTTCAAAAGCTTCAGAATAAACAACTTCCTTTGGTGAATTTGATCTAAAGAACTTTGCTCCTTTCTTACTCGAGCAATGCTCTTTAAATCTTCTCTCTATATCTGTGGTGATTCCTGTATATAATCTCCCCGATGTTGTTTCTATAATATAAACGAACCAGCTCATAGAACTCTAAACTCAACTTTTGAACTTTCCTCTCCGTTCACTACTATTGAGAGAAAGTGCTTTCCAGAATAATGCTTACGGGTCGTCATTTCTTTAAAACTTTGCTTTTTTAAAACCTCATAAGAACCTTTACTATATTCTCCCTCACTGATTTTAAAAACTTTTGAATTATGACTTCCATTACTTTTTAAATAATAAATTTTATACTCTAGTCTTACTTTTGATTTCTTTGCGACATTAAGCTCAAAAGAAAAGTTCAAAGACAAACCAATATTCACCTTTCCATCTACTTTTATATTGCGAATAGCTAGATTCTTAGAATCACTATAACCAATAATTCTCAACGCTCTTAGATCTCCCTGCTTAAGTAGAGTTCTAAGTCCGTGTTTCACAATCCAGTCTGTATCTTTACTAACCCCATACCACTTCTTTGAAATCTCTAGAGCTAAATCTGGGTGATCCTTGCTAATATCATTTAAATTATTCGCTACACTCTTTCTAACGTAGAGCTCTGGATCGTCTTTTAAGTTTTCAAGAATTGGCAAAATCAAAGAAGGATCTTCCTTGAAACTCTTTAGAGCTACTGCCCAAGGGAGCCGAGAGCGACACCCTTCGCTCGAAAGTCTTCTCACGTGATAATTCTTAGAGCGAGACCATGAGAGCATTTTCTTCATGACTTTATTTTTATCAGCAATAATAAAAGGCCTAATGGCAAACTCTGAAGATGAATACTTAGTAAGCTCTTCTAAAGCATCAAGTGATTTTGTAATATTCTCTGAGTCTCTCCCATACGTTTCAACATAATCAGGAAAGAACATTGCTTGATAACCACTAAATTTCTTAGAGGACTTAGTCAGTACGACAATGGACTTGTCATACTCTTTAGGAAGAACTTTATTTAAAGAAAAAGTGATTCTCTTCATTCTCATTTTAAGTTCTAATTTTTTCCAATCATTAGACAAAACAGTAGAGATAAATAACTTAGAGTTAAATGACTTGTAATTTCTCTTAAACTCTCTTGCTACTTCTTCTAGGTAATTTCTTGTATAAACTTCTTTTAATAAATCACTCATTAACACTCATCTAGTATTTTGGAAAAAATTTCTATATCAATTGGCTTCTCTATATAACCATCAAAACCAACTTCCCGAGCTTTTCTCTTATCCTCTTCCATTACATTTGCGGAGAGAGCTATTATCCGAGGTCGCTTCTCAGTCGTCCAATATTTATTTATAGTTTTAGTTGCTTCGTACCCATCCATAACAGGCATTTGAATATCCATTAATATCAGATCAAAACTTTCTTCATTTAAGGCTTCTATTGCAAGTTGACCATTTTCAACTATTTTATAATTATTATAACCAAGTTTCTCTAAAAGCTTTTTTACCAGTAACTGATTCACCTTATTATCCTCAGCTACTAAAATTCGTTTTCTATCATTTGCTCTCTCTATTGGTTTCTTCTTTAAAGTTTCAGCGACCTCTACAACAGGAGTGGGAGATTGGGCGGTAATCGTAAAAATGAACTCAGATCCTTTGCCTTCAACGCTCTCAACACGAATCTCTCCCCCCATTGCCTCAATTAATTTCTTAGATATAGTAAGCCCTAATCCTGTACCTCCATACTTTCTTGACGTCGATACATCAGCCTGCTCAAATGAAAGAAAGAGTCTCGATAGAGCTTCTTCTGAAATTCCAATTCCAGTATCTCTTATTGAAAATTGAAGTTTAATATTAAGATCACTCTTTTGAAGTAATATAACTTTTACCTCAATAGAGCCTTTCTCTGTGAACTTAACAGCATTTCCAATTAAGTTTGTTAATACCTGTTTTAATCTAAGTGAATCTCCTGAAATTAATTCTGGAACATTTTCTTCTATGTCTACTTTAAGTTCAATTCCTCTAGAAGTTGTGATGTGATCAAAAATATGAATTGTAGAACGTGCGCAATTTCTTACATTGAAATTAGATCTTACGACACTTAATTTCCCCGCACTTATTTTAGAAAAATCTAAAATATCATTAATAATAGCTGCCAAACTCTCTCCGCACTCGCGGATATATTTAACTTGCTCCTTGGCTTCTTCTGGAAGTTTTATATCAGAGAGAATTCCAGTGAAACCTATGATCCCATTTAGAGGCGTTCTAATTTCATGACTCATATTTGCAAGGAAATTGCTTTTCAAGTTTGCAATGCTCTCGGCCTTTAACTTAGCTTCAACTAATTTCTTATTTGTATAATACGTTAAGGAGAATATAAATAAGGTAGAAAATATAAGCCCTGTGAAAAGTGCTACTTTAGCCCCTTCCCCACTCTCTTGAATTTTAGCCGTTGCCTCATTCTTTAATTTCTTCTGATTCTCTCTTAACCATTTAAAGGCTTCAATGGCCGGACCATCATCAACTCTTACGCTTGAATCGATAGCTTCAATACTTGCTTTTCTTTTCTTCAATTCACGGGCAACTTCAATATTATTCTTATACTTTTCAATTGTTGAGTAGATATTCTCAATATAAAAAAGCTCTTCCGTAGTAACTGTTGGATTTTCTTTTAATTTATTCAGAATCCCCAAAGCTTCACTTAAAGAGTTATTAGCATCTCTTGAATACTTTTCATCCCCTCTTAAGATATAATTCTTAAAGGCATGATGTGCCCCTCCAAATCCTAGCGTATCTTTCAATTCTGAAAAATATATTTCTCTTGAATCAACGCTTTTAAGGTAAGTCTTCCACTGTTGATCTATCTCTTCAATTTTTAAAAATTGATAGAATGCTACTGCAGAAAGAAAGAAAGAAATTAATAATGGAACTATCATTAATTTTTGCTGGTAGTTTTTCAAGAAGGCCAACCTAGTGGAAATTTATTATTACTTATTTTAACACTCTAGAGCAAAAAAAAGGAAGGTCAATCTCCCCCTTACTGCTAGATTGAGATACTTATTTCAAAGTACTGATTTTCTGTATATGACAATTGGAGTATTTAGGATAAAAAAATGGCCCCCATTTCTGGGGGCCTATATATTTAAAAGTCGACGAATATGGCCCTCTAGACACAACACAAATAGGAAACCAACACAACTATAGAACCTGCCCCAATAAAGGAGCGTGGCCATCCCATCAACTTACATAAAAATTTTGAATGAGCACTTATAGCGCAGACTGAAACTTTAATCTAGTAAAGTGTCTGCACTATAAAGAAATTACACGGACAATAAAATCGATTACTACTTAACAATTAGAGCACCTAATAGTGCAGCACCTGCAGCAAAGATAATTGAGTTAGCGGCTTTATCTGAAACACGATAACCACCTTTTGAATTTGCAGGGTTCTCTCTATCATAGTAAGGAATATCAGGCTCTCTATTTACATCATCCTCATCACTTATCCCTAGACTCTTTAGTTCAAAAGTTGTTGCAGATTTAACATCTAAGATGTGAACAAATCGGCTTGTCTCATTTATCTTTATATTCTTTTGTTTTGCGATAGCTTCAATCGTATATGTTTTCTTCATATTCTTTTGAATACTGGCTTTTAATTTACTATCACTAATGCGAACAGGGTAAGCATAGCTCTTTCCCGCTTTATCCTTAATTCTAAAATAGAGATCAGTATCTACCCCTTGTATTCCCTTCTTAGTCACAAACTTTCCAGAAATTCTAAGAACTTCCTCACTTTGGGCAAATATTGTTAAATTCAATAGTAACGTTCCTATAACGATCAAAGCTTTCATAATTCCCCTTAATTAATTTTCTCTATTTTAGCTTATTCTAAGGAAAACAAATAGCCTAAATAGTGTCTATTTCTTATACAGCCCTGAAAATACTTTATACATAGTAATAGCTAACCTCTTAAAAAAAGGAGAGAAAGAATTGGCACAATCATTGCTCTATATATAGTAGAAATAGCAACTGGAGAGATTACAATGAATACATTAAGAACAGTTTTTTTCACATTACTGACTTTATCATTTATGCAGGTAATCCAAGCTCGTGCAGCAGTTAACCCTAAGCTTGAATGCCATACGCCAAGAATGAAGAAGTCCTTCGTTATATTTAATAATAAGATTAGTTTCTTAGAAGAAACTGACAAAGGAAGAATGGTCGCATCAGCAAATGCGATGAGAACTAGTTATAAGAAAGATGGTTTTACAAAAGTCTTAAACTACTGGGGACAAAGACATGAGATACATATCGGAAATGTTAATAAGCTCTCAGAAATTAATGATTACTTAACAATAAGAACAAATAAAGGACATGAGATCACGTACCCCCTTACGTGTTATCAGAGATAAAAAAGCCCGCAAAGTGCGGGCTTTTTTTTGTTAATTTTTAATTATTCCATTTAAATTGATTCATGCTGTCCCCACCTTCCATCCTCGGAGGGATTTTGTAGTTTTCACAACCTGTAAGGGGTATGGATTTTTCACGTACAACTTTCGCCATTCCATTAAGCTCTATAAAATTAGAAAGTTTTGTTTTTCTCTCTTTGTTATAAAAAGCTATATCGACGTAATAATCTCCTCTAAGCTCTGTTCCACCGTTTAAAGATGTATTGGAGTAATTAAACTCTTCTACTCTCACAAGTAATCTCTCCTCTTCAACTGGCGAAAGACTTAGCTTTGAAGAGAAAGGTTTTGCATCACCTATTTCTACTTTTTCAATTAAGTAATCATGCTTAAAAGCAGGACACGGAAAGTTAGCAAATCTCGCCGATACAGTTGAAGCTGAATAGAGAATTCTAAAGCTTCCTTTTTTAAGCTGATTAATTCTCATGGCATTCTTCTGTCCAGGTAAAATAATTGGAACATAGAGATAACCAATTGTTTCATTTCTCATCATTCCCTTTCTCTTAACTTTTACAATCCAACTATCAACGCCAAATTTATCTACAAAGAAGCGAAGGTCTTTCGATTCAAACTGAGGAAAAGAGAATGTAACCTGTACGCCCCTAGAGATTGTGATATTTCGAAGGATTCCGGCCTTCCAAATAATTGGATCGATATCAGTAACTCCAGACGGTGTTGGCCTTATAGAAACCCTCTCACCATCGTAGACAACTTCGGACTTCTTCTGACACGAAAATAATAATGCTAGAGAAAGTAATAAGAGGATTTTCTTCATAAGCTTCTCCTACTTAATAACGAGAAAAATTCCTTTCCCAGAAACTTTAAAATTATTAGTACCTTCAAGAGGCATTAGTGCTGCTTCATATTGTCTTAGTAAATATTTCTCAGAATTACGCTTAATGGAAATCTCTCCTTCTAACACAAGTATAGAAGAGATTCTTTCTCCAAAGCTTAATTCTAATTCAGACTCTTCCACTTTATTATAGCTATATAACTCAAAATCACTGAGTTCTAGAAGTTTTAGATCATTAGCAAATATATTATTTTGAATTTTAAAATTTAGAGGATGATTAAATTCCTCATCAAATCGGATAACATCGAGAGACTTATCAATGTGCAACTCTCTTGCCTCACCGTTTTTACCAGACTTATTCCCATCCCAAAGTCTATTCCAATCCCAAACTCTATAAGTAATATCAGAGCACTGCTGAACTTCAGCTAGAAATACATCTTTTCCAATTGCATGAATTGTTCCTGCGGGAACATAGAAGAAGTCCCCTCTACTGACTGGATAGAATTTTAAAGAAAGGGAGAGATCTTCTTTTTTTTCTAAAGATTCTTTCAAAGAATTTTTCGTGATCCCATTTTTCAACCCAAGATATATTCCTGCTCCTTCCTTAGCGTCTAGAATAACCCAGCATTCGGATTTCCCTTTTGAGTTTTCAAATTTTTGAGCATACTCATCCCCTGGGTGAACCTGAACAGATAGATTTTCTGATGTATCAATAAGTTTAACGAGATAAGGAATTTCTTCTAGATTTGAAACTTCATTAAGTGGTCCGTAACTACTCAGTGATGGCCCGTCTTTATGTGCTGAAATTTCCCAAGTCTCTCCAACTGGATCTTGGCCTTCGCTCACTTCAATATTTTTTATACTTGAAAGCAGCGACCCTCCCCAAACTTTATGGGAAGCATGTGGTTTCAAAGGGATAATAGACTTCATTTATAACCTCTTAATATCATGATACTGATAACATGATTTCTTGTCACTTTTATGAGCTTTTTTTCTTACTTCTATTTTTCATTTCTTCCCTAACATGCTGAAAAAAGAAGAATATACCAAGTCTTCACTTTGTATTCAAAATCACGGGTTAAAATAACACATGGAAACTTTAAAACTTCCCGTTCTACCTATTCCAAATGTTGTTCTCTACGCTAGAACATCTCTACCTATTTATATTTTAGAGCCTGTTTATATAGATATGATCAAAACCTGTATTAAAGAAAATACTCCCTTGGCCATCAGTAAGGCCTTTGAGATTGATAGACATAGCCTCAGAGGTCGATACTCCCCCTCTACAATTTGTGGTTACGGTAGACCTATTATCTTAGAAGAAAATATTGATGGGACTTTAAAAGTTCTCATCAAGGCAATTGGCAGAGTTCGTCTCTTGAATATTGAGCAAAACCTTCCCTATCTTATCTATCAGGCCGAAATATATTGTGACAGAATTGAATCTGAAAAACTTCACGGACCTCAAATTCAAAATTTGAAAAAATTATTAGATAATTGGTTAGAAATAAATATTTTAGATTCATTTGAAAGAGAGACTTTTACAAACTCTCTTACTAGTATTTATCATGTTATAGATTATATTTGTATGTTCTTAGTACAAGATCCTGATCTAAGACAACTTCTCCTAGAGAATAATTCCCTCTTTGAAAGAGTTCAACTTTTAAATTCACTCTTTGAAAAGCCCTCTCAATTTGAAGAGAGCTCAATCGTTGTTTCTGCAATAAAGAGATACGAGGAGATTGAAAAAACCTCTCGTATAGCACATTAGAAAATTGGAATAACTAAATTAACAATAGTTAAACCTAAACCTGAAAGAACAGGAATTGTTAAGTTGTCATCAAAGAGAACACTACACAGCTCTGAAAGTGCTCCAATAGCCCCGGCCAAAATACTAAAGACCAAGAGATCTACACCTGGCTTATAGAAATAGCTTCCGTATCCAAAAGTTAAAATATAACAAACTAAAAATCCTGCCACACAACCTTGAACTGATTTATTTGAAATGATTTTATCTTTTCCATAAAGAATTCCGACAAAAGAACTTATAGGATCAGCGAAAATAAGAAATAAGATAGATAGAATCGCGACCTTCTCCTCAAAGAGCAGAAGAGAAATGGCAGCCCCAAGAGCATAGAATGGAAATCCACTCAAAGAATTCCTCTCTGATTCACGCATAAATGGTTTCATAAATTTTAAGACAATTGTATTCACTGATGAGAAGTTTAATCTTACAAATTCAACTAATAGAGCAGCAATACCCAATATAAGTAGAAACATTCCTGTCTGAGAAGTGGCTAACCCAAATTGATTATGAACAGAAAGACCGACTAGGCCAGTTCCCATATGCCACAACTTTCTTGTTAGATGAATTTCAGAGCGCAATGCCAACGTACTTCTAATATCTGTACTCATAAGAGACCTCCTCTAAATCGAATGCAGTCTAGCGACCATTACTTAGACTGTCTATACCTCAGCAAAACATTCAACTATTTGTATTTACTTATAAAAACTTAACTAAAGACACGATTTAAACCACATAAAGCCTTACATATTGAAATTTCTTTTCTATAATTAAGAGAATTTTCAGGGATAGAAAAATATATGCAAAATACAACACAAGATGTTCACGACATATTAGACTCAACGCGAAAAACAAAAATCTGGGCCATTGGTGGCGGAAAAGGTGGCGTTGGAAAGAGCTTAGTTACAGCAAACCTCTCTATTTGTTTAGCGCTTATGGGGTATAAAGTTGTAACTATTGACCTAGATTTAGGTGGAGCCAACTTACACACATGTCTAGGAATGCCAATTCCAGAGAGAACCCTTTCAGATTATCTAACAAAGAAAGTGAGAGACTTGAGCGAAGTTGTTACTCAGACACCAATTCCAAATCTATCAATAATTAGTGGCGCTCAAGATGATGTAGGTATTGCAAACTTAAAACAAATGCAAAAGGCCAAGATCATAAGTAAGGTCACTTCCCTTGATGCTGACTACGTGCTCTTTGACTTAGGTGCTGGAACTACATTTAATACACTGGACTTCTTCATCTCTGCAGATCAAGGAATTCTAACAGCACTGCCAGAGCCAACGAGTATTGAAAATACATATCGATTTATCAAAAGTATTTACCATAGAAAATTAAATATGGTTGAAGACCTCTTAGAGGTCGGCCCACTCATTGACCAGGCCATGAACGCCAAAATTTCACAGAACTCCACTCCTGCAGATTTAATCTCAAGAGTAATTGAAATCAATCCAGAAATTGGGCACAAGCTTAAGATGGAGATTGAAAGACTTTCTCCTAAACTCATAATTAATCAAGTAAGAACACAGGCCGATATAGACATTGGCTTTTCAATGAAAATCATTTGTAGAAAATACTTTGGAATCAATTTAGACTATGTTGGATTTCTCGATTACGACGCCACTGTTTGGCAAAGTGTAAAACGAAGAAAACCTCTACTTATGGAATTCCCTAATTCTGCTCTAGTTAATAATTTTGATAAAATTGTTCATAGACTTCTAAATATATCTTAAGGAAGAGGTAATATAATTGGAAAAGCAAAAAAACTATTATGATGTTCTCGAGATCCCTCCAACGGCTTCTCAAGAAGAAATACAACAAGGCTACGTTAGGGCTAAGAATGCTTACTCACTCGACTCTCTAGCTCTTTATTCCCTAATGACTAAAGATGAGTGTGACTCAATTCTAAATCTCATCGAAGAAGCTTATAGCATTATTAGTGATCCCATGAAGAGACAACAATACGATGAAGCTCGTGGGCTTAATAAAGATTTCAACTATCATGAAAGACTTAGAGCTTCCGATAATTTCAAACGTAATGATTCTCCAGACTCTAAGCTTGATGCTCAACTCGGAACAGACAAAACTCCAAACGAAGGTAATGTAAAAAGAATCGTTGCAAGTAAGAAGTTCGCTCTCGATTATCAAGAAAATCCTGAAATGGAAGAACGAATCACTCAAACAATTGACTATACAGGAGACTTTCTAAAGGAAGTTAGAGAGTACAAGAATGTTGATATTCTTAGAATGAGTGAGATGACAAAGGTCTCTAAGACATACTTAAAATATATTGAAGATGAAGCAATTACAAAACTTCCTGCGACCGTTTACGTTAGAGGTTTTGTTTATCAATATGCAAAGTGCTTAAAGCTAAATCCAGAAATGGTTGCTTCTTCATATCTAAATAGAATTAAAGAATTAAAAGGATAACCTATGCCTACTCCTCAAGATGGTGAAACATTTACTTTTACTATATCTGAGGAGGATAAAGAGAACTTTAAGCGTCTTGATCAATTCCTCTCTGAAAAGTTAGTAGATCAAAGTCGATCTTTTATAAAAATGCTCTATGAAAAAGGGCATATCACTTCTGAAAACTCCAAGAAGAAAATTGAATTAAAGAAATTTCCAGAGGTAGGAACAGTCATTAATGTTCTAGTTCCTCCTCCAGCACCTGCTGATGCTCAGCCCGAAAATATCCCTCTTGATATTCTCTTTGAAGATGAGCACCTTATCATTGTAAATAAAGTTGCCGGAATGGTTGTTCACCCTGCTCCTGGTAATTACACAGGAACCTTGGTCAACGCTATTCTCTTTCACTGCAAAGACTTAAAAGGAGTTGGAGATCAGAGAAGGCCGGGTATTGTTCATCGTCTCGATAAGGGAACTTCAGGTGTAATGGTGGTTGCCAAGAATCAAAAATGCCATGAGGGCCTTGTTGAACTCTTTAGCAGCCATGACATCGAAAGAAAGTATGAATGTATTGCTATGGGAAAGTCTTTTCCATCAGGCGGAAAACTCGAATCAAATATAGGAAGGCATCCTCAAAATAGATTGAAAATGTCAATCGATTCTAAAGTTGGTAAGCACGCTTTAACCCACTACCGCGTCTTATGTCAGTATGACAAAATTGCTCATGTTGAATTGAAACTTGAAACAGGAAGAACACATCAAATTAGAGTTCACTTAAGTCAACTACTGCATAGACCTATTCTCTGTGACTCTCTCTACGGAAATCCAAAAGAGCATCTGCAAAGAGTTGGACCTGACTTAGCTAAAATAATTGGAAAGTATGAATATCCCTTCTTACATGCAAAAGAATTGGGATTTATTCACCCTATTACAAAAGAGGAATTGAACTTCCAATCTCCTCCTCCAAAAATATTTCAAGAGATACTTCATCACTTAAATGGAAATTAAAATGATTCTTCCTCAGTACTCATATGAAACATTGGGATATGTATTTGAAGTCTGGGACCACCGACCAAAGATAGAAGGTCTCATTAGTGTTGATCAAGTCCACGGCAGCGCCATAAAAAATTTTCAAGAGATAGCCATAGACAGCGAGGCCGATGGAATTATATCCCTTGATGGCTCTCCAATGGCAATTAAAACAGCGGACTGTCTTCCCGTGGCCTTCATTTCTAAAAGTGGTACTGCATTAATACATGCTGGCTGGAAAGGTCTTGAAAATAAAATCCTTTTAAGCGACGACATAAGAGACTTAAATCCAATAAAAATTCTTATTGGACCACACATAAGAGCAGGTAGCTATGAAGTCTCGTTAGAGTTTACAAAGAATTTTCCAAATTCTAACAATTTTAAAGAGATTAACGGTAGAATACTATTTGATATGTCTAAAGAAGCTATAAATCAACTCGAAGAGTTCTACCCTCTGGCCGAAATAGTTGACTGCGAAATAGATACTTTTAACGATTCTCGTTTTTATAGTTATAGAAATGGTGACCTAGAAAAAAGAAATTGGAATATCTTAAGAAAAATATAGGAGAACAAATGGAAAAGAAATCATTCTACAAAAATGGGCCCTTCAATGCTCATATTATTTTAGGGGCCATCGCTATTGCAATGATTGGTGTATCAATTTACTTAACGAATCACTACTTCGGAGTAAAGTTTCCAACTAGTATTACTGATGCTTCAGGTATGTGTAATATAAACTCTTTCTTCAACTGTGATACGACAACCAACTCTCCGGCCTCTAATATTGCAGGTGTTCCTATTTCCATATTTGGAGTTTTAATCGGCGCATTCTTAATGGCAGGTTTTCTATTTAAAAATGAAGAAGTCGAAGGAACCAATCACCTTATTTTACTTGTTAATGGTGTTGGATGTTTAATTCTCTTTTTATACTCATTAATTGCTCTTGGTGGACTATGCCCAATGTGTACTGTCTATTACCTACTTTCTTGGGCAGCACTATTTATTTTCCATAAGTATAGCTCACACAGGTCTATAGGCATGAAGCCAATTGTGCTCTATTTTCTAATTACTCTCGCTACTTCAGGAACAACTTGGTTTTCAGTCAATCAGAAAGAAAATCAAATCAATCAAATAGCTTCATCTCTACTTGATCAATACTGGAAACTTCCTAATCTTGGAAAACCTGCAATTGATTCAGAGTTTAGAATCGCCTCTGCAAGCGACAACTTTACTGATGCTCCACTGCAGATCACATTCTTTTCAGACTTCCAGTGCCCCGCTTGTAAGGCCCTTTCTGATAATTCTCATGCTATCGCTTCAAAATATGCAGGTAAAATAAATATTCAATACATGTATTACCCTTTAGATCATAATTGTAACCCAAAGATGCAAAGACCACTTCATACGCTTGCCTGCCAAGCCGCCTACTTAACCACTTGCTTACCAAGTAAGTTTGGAAAAGTTCACGATGATATTTTCAAAAATCAAGCAACTCTCACTCAGAAATGGCTGAATGATTATGCTAAAAAAGAAAATGTATCCGAGTGTATGCAATCACCTGAAACAAAGAAGAAAGTACAAGAAATTATTTCAAGAGCTGAACCTTTCAATATCAACTCAACTCCAACTATGTTAGTAAATGGAGTTAAGATTGAAGGAGTACTTCCTCTTGATCAACTCTATATCATCCTTGATGATATTTTAGCGAAAGCAACAAAGTAAAAATATAGATGAGCAAGAAACGTAGAGAGATTCCAATATTTAAACTTCCAATCATAGAGACACATTGTCATCTTGATTACTTAAAGGAAGAAGAATTAAGTGAACTTCTCTCAAAGTCTCTTGCTCATGGTATTGAAAAAATAATGACTATCTCAGTCTCTCCAAACAATCTACAAACAGTTGTAGATATTGCAAATAATCACGACAATATTTTCTGTACTCAAGGAATTCACCCACACGATGCTAAAGAGTGGAGCAATGAGGCCGAGAAAATTATTCGCTCAAATTTAGGAAATCAAAAAGTTAAGGCCGTCGGAGAAATTGGGCTGGACTTCCACTACAATAAATCTGGAACCAAAGAACAGATAGAAGTTTTTAAGAAGCAATTAGAGATTGCCATTGAATTTGAAAAGCCTGTAGTGATTCATACAAGAGATGCTGACAAAGAAACAATGGAAATTCTAAAAGAATACGCCCCGAGAATGAAGAGAAAGGGTGTTATTCATAGCTTCACTTCCACCAAGGAACTTGCCCTTTGCGCACTAGACTTAGGTTTTCATCTTGGATTTAATGGAATTATTACCTTTAAAAATGCCGAAGATGTTCGAGACACTTTAAGAGTATGCCCAATCGAGAGAATTCTTCTTGAAACTGATGCACCTTTCTTAACACCTATTCCTTATAGAGGTAGAGAAAATGCTCCCTACTATCTCCCCTTTATTGCCGAAAAAGTTGCAGAAATTAAAGAAGTCGAGCTCGAAACTGTTCTAAAAACCTGCTATCAAAATTCAAAAGACTGCCTATCCCTGTAATTTCAATACATTACTCTCATATACATTATACACACTCCCTTTAGTCTTCTTCTAATTCTGCTAAAATGACGCATCTCTCCAACAGAAGTAGGATTTTAGTATGAGAAATGCGATTAAATTTTTAATTACACTAATGGCCCTAGGCCTCTTTAATATAACTCACGCCAAAGTGTTCTCGGCCAACGTCTTGGCGCCTAATCTTGTTGGGCAAACATCTGATGCCGAAAAAAATAGAGATCAGTGGGCAAAGTTCGAGAGCGATCTAGAAAAAATGAAAGAACTTGGTATCCAATCTATCTCTACTCATATTTGGTGGTCTCAAGTTGAAGTTCAAGATAATCAATTTGACTGGAGTTACTACAAGAAACTTTCTCAAATAATAATAGATAAAGAAATGAAGTGGTCCCCTATTATCTCATTTAATAGCTGCCGCGATGAAAAAGAAAATTGCAATATTGAATTACCAAAATGGGTTTGGAATAAGTATAAGAATAATGGAAGCGTAGAAGATATAAACGATTTAAAATTTATTTCTGATGACGGTACTATTTCTAATGAATTCATTTCATTTTGGGCCACGGACCTTGTCGCCACTGAATACAAAGAATTTATTCAATCCTTCGCTGACAATTTCAACAATCTAAACTCAAATATTTTAGAAATTATAATTTCACTTGGGCCAAGCGGAGAGCTTCGCTACCCAATTAACAACCTTGATGAGAGTAAGCCTCAAGCTTATTCAAACCTTGCAAAAGAATCATTTAGATCATTTATTAAATCTAAATATAAAACAATTGATAATGTAAATGCTGCTTGGGAAGTTGAGTTAGAAGCAATTAAAGATATTCAACCACCTATGAGTCAGCACTTCTTTTCCACCCAGGAGTATAAGAGTTCTTACGGAAAAGATTTCTATGATTGGTATAATACTTCTCTAGTTGAGCACGGTGTAATAATTTTAACAACTGCTATAAGAGTTCTAAATAGTGATAACTCTTCTTTTATAAATACTCCAATAGGAGCTGTTATTCCTGGATCTCTTTGGTCTTCAAATCCAGAAGCAAAGAGAGTCACGGAGTTAAATGCAGGCCTTATAAGATCAAGTGACGATATCTGGGGAGCAGGAAAATTGGCTTCTGGTTATGAGCATATCGTCGCAGGATTAAAAGAAGCCGCAACATTAACTAAGTTTGGTTTCTTTAACTTGCATTTAACAGCAATTGAAATGACTTCAGTAAAAGCTGAAAAAGGTGACGAAGAATCTACTCCAAATCTAGCTTTTGAAATCTCCAAACTCGCCAAAGAATCTAACCTTGGAATTCTAGGACAAAATCAATCTGTAAACGTTCTGGGTTCGAATAAGGCATGGGATAATATTTGGAATGCTATTCAAAATGCAAACTATACAGGTCTCACAATTAAGACCATGAGCGATATTTCAGAAAACCCTTTCGCTTATGATTTCTACAAGTGGATTATTGAAAATATGCACGAGTAATTCTCTCTAGAAAGGCAATTTTTTCCTCATTAAAATAAAAACCCATCCGAATAGTTAGGTATGAGAAAAACATACTTAACTATTATCCTAGTTCTTATATCAAGTAATATCCTCGCTAAGAGTGAATCGTTACCTGTTCATAGCTACATAGATACTGAGTTTGAAGCTATGTTTGAACTTAAAGTTTTTGAGTATCCAAAAATTATTCTAGATTGTCAGAGCTTTTTTCATCAATTAGTTGTCTATAAAGATATATCTGCTGGAGATGAAGTTAAAAGAAGTTTCCATCTAGACTTTGAGCAGTGTTACGCTGCCCATGAATTTCTCTACCAATCACAAGATGAGCGAAGACCTGTTTGCTTGACCTTAGATTTTGATGAAGGAGCAATTGCTTTTTCTAATGCTCCAATAGAAGAGTGTAAGTAAATATATTCTACTTCAAAAGATCCATTGCATTTGGATGAGACATCATCTTAGCTAGAAAACTCTTCATTAATTCTGTTTGCTCATTCTCTTTAGATTTCTGAGTTAGTATACTTGAAATTTCATTGTGTATTGTCTCTCTAACTTCAGAAGAGTCATCTATCTCCGTATGCGACTCACGCCTTAGGTTATTAATAACTTCAGTCTTTGAATTATCTCTCGCTATATTTGGCCCGTCATTAAAGAAAGCGTCTTTATCACCAATGTAATTTATATTCTTTTTTACGTTCTTTGGAATAATATCATTATCAAAGCCCACAGAATCTAATGTTACAAGTAAATCAACTTTTCTAAATCCATTAGCAAAAGTATTTAATTTATTGGAGATATTCACAACAGCATCACCACCAAGAGAGTGACCGATCAAAACAACAGGTTCATTCTTAGGTGTACTTTTAATTTCAGAAATTATTTTCTCTTCATCTTTCCAACTAAAATGCTCTGCCCCTTCTAACTCTTTCGCCATGGCAGCAAGCCCCTCATCATCAGAGCTTATTCCAGCAAGATGTAATCCACTTACGAAAATAACTCTCGCCCCATCTTTTATTCCTAATTCTTCTTTTGGAGCGACAACTTCTTTTACTTCCTCTACGACTTTACTATCAGGAAGAATTGACGACACTAGATCCACCGCCGTTCCAAGGCCAGGCATTTCAAATGCATTCTTTGCAACACTAGCTGCATCGGCCAACAAATGCTTTGAAGCCCCCTTCAACTCTCTTCCATTTTGCTTGAGATTCTCTTTCACCTTATCTTTAAGATCTACTTTCTTATCTTTTGAGGCCTCAGACAACTCAACCTTATCTGCAACTTCTCCTAGCTTTGGATCCACAACTTCCTTTGAAAGGAGTTTACCTACTTGCTTTCCTCTATTTTGAAGATAATCATGGTGAGATTTGTAGTGGCGAACGCCAGTTTCAGTTTTCATTGACTTTATTTTACAGAGAAAAAGAGATTGACGCACCTAAGAAAAAGTAACCTCTTTCCCCCTAAGTGTTTTATTCAACTATTCATCAAAGAACTACCCAAGACCATGTATTTATGGCATAGTCCTAAACATTATAACACCTTAATATAACGCGGAGTCACTATGTCCAAAGTAAGAGTTGGAATCAACGGTATGGGAAGAATTGGTCGTACAATTCTAAGAGAATTTTTCAACCGTGGTATCGAAGAATTTGAAATTGTAGCTGTGAATAGTCCTGGTCATCCAGAAGACTATGTTCACCTAATTAAATACGATTCAATTCACGGAAGATTCGACGGTGAAGTCTCTATTCAAGACGGACATATATTAAATATTAATGGATCAAGTATTACTTTTCATAAGTACTATGATCCAACAGAAATTCCTTGGTCTCATGACAAAGTTGATATCGTTATCGATGCGACAGGTATTTTCAAAGATAAGAAAGGTCTTGGAAAACACTTAAGCGGTACGGTTAAGAAAGTTATCATGTGTGCTCCAGGTAAAGACCTTGATGGAACATTCGTTATGGGTATTAATAACGATCAATATGATAATGAAAATCATCACATTGTTTCTAATGCAAGTTGTACAACAAACTGTCTTGCTCCAGTGGCAAAAGTTTTAAATGATGCCTTTGGTGTTGAAAGTGGTTTTATGACTACTGTTCACTCATACACAGGTGATCAAAATATTTTAGATTCTTCTCACTCTGATAAGAGAAGAGCAAGGGCCGCAGCAGTTTCTATGATTCCTACAACTACTGGAGCTGCAAAAGCAGTAGGACTTGTAATTCCTGAATTAAGTGGGAAGCTTGATGGTTTTGCAATTAGAGTACCTACACCAAACGTTTCACTTGTTGATTTAAATGTAACTCTTAAAAAAGAAGTTACAATCGCAGAAGTAAATGCAGCCCTTAAAGAAGCCGCTAACGGACCTCTCAAAGGTATTCTTGGTTACGAAGAAGAAGAACTTGTTTCAGTTGATTACATGGGAATGAGAGAATCATCTTGTCTAGATGCAAGTCTTACAAATGTTCTAAATGGAACAAATGTAAAAGTTGTCACTTGGTATGATAATGAAGCTGGTTTCTCAAACAGAGTTATTGATTTAACTATATTCATTGGGAAGAAACTCTAATGGCGATACACTTTATTGATGAACTTAATGAAGAACTAAAAGACAAAGTCGTTATTGCTCGCTTTGATTTCAATGTTCCTCTAGATAAGTCTGATCGCTCAAAGATTACAGACTCAACAAGAATTGATATGGCCCTTGAGACTATTAACTATCTCCTAGAGAGAGGTGTTAAGAAGCTTATTCTTATGAGTCACCTTGGGCGCCCAAAAGGCAAAGTAAATGAAGACTACTCTCTTGAACCTGTTGCAACTTACCTAGCCAACAAACTCAGAGAAGACGTTATTCTTACAGAATCATGCCTTGATAGAGGAATTAAAACTCTTCTTACTTTAAATGAATCGCGAGTTATTCTCTTACAGAACTTACGTTTTCATCCTGAAGAAGAAGCTGGCTCTGCAGAGTTTGCAAAGGCCCTCGCTAGCTACGCAGACATTTATGTGAACGATGCCTTTGGTGTTGCACACAGAAAACATGCTTCGGCATATACAATTAATGCTTACTTTAAAAATAAAGCTTACGGTGGATTTCTAATCAAGAAAGAGATTCAAGCTCTTTCAAAAATCGTAAACTCTCCAAAGTCTCCTTTTGTGGCGATCGTTGGTGGAGCAAAAGTTTCAGACAAGATTAAAATTATAGAAAGACTCATTGTTAATGTTGACCACCTCATTATTGGTGGTGCTATGGCCTACCCTTTTCTCGTAGCTCAAGGTCATGAAGTAGCGAACTCGCTTTGCTCTCAAAACGATGTTGCTCTAGCGAAGAGAATTCTGACAGGCTCAAGTAGAAGTAAAGTTGTTCTTCCTGTTGATCACATTGTTTCAAGTGAATTTGGCGGAGCGCCTGAGAATTGTGACAATGTTGCAATCCCTGATGGAAAAATGGGATTAGATATTGGACCAAAAACAATTGATCTCTATAGACAAAAGCTAGCTGGTGCTGCGACTGTTCTCTGGAATGGTCCAATGGGACTTTTTGAAAATGAAGACTTTGCTAATGGAACAATGGCCATTGCAACAACTCTAAGTGAAATGGAAAATGCCTTCACACTTGTTGGTGGAGGAGATTCAGTAAGTGCTGTTAGAAAATCTGGCCTCTTTGATAAAATGTCACACGTTTCAACTGGTGGTGGAGCCTCTCTTGAATTTATTGAAGAAGGAAGCTTACCAGGAATCCAAGCACTAAGATTTGGCGTTGATTTAAATTAAGGATTAAGAATGAGAAAAACTCATATTGTTGGAAACTGGAAAATGAATCAAAATCTTGCAGAAATTAACTCTTTTGCAAGCGCAGTACTAGATATGAATGATATCTCATGCGAGGCATGGATTGCTCCACAGGCCATTCATATCAGTAAGCTTAAAGAGCTCATTAAAACTATTAAAGTTGGAGCTCAAAACTGCAGCAATCAAAACTCTGGAGCCTATACTGGCGAACTCAGCCCAGAGTCTTTAAAAGATCTCGGTGCTCACTTTGTCATTATTGGCCACTCAGAGAGAAGAGCTATTTTCAACGAAGCTGATACTCTTTTAAATGAAAAAGTTCTAAAGGCCCTTGAGAATGGACTAAAAGCCATTCTATGTGTTGGAGAAACCTTAGAAGAGAGAGAGTCTGGGGAATTTAAGACAGTCCTTAAAAACCAACTCCTAAATGGTCTAAAAGGTATAAGTTCTGCAGATCAAGAAAATATTCTCATAGCCTACGAACCTGTTTGGGCCATTGGAACTGGAAAAGTTGCCACTCCTGAGCAAGCTCAAGAAGTTCACGCTTTTCTAAGAAATGAATTAAAGTCTGTTGAAGCACTAGAAGCTTCAAGAACACCAATTCTCTACGGAGGAAGTGTTAAGCCAGATAATATTCAAGGATTGCTTGAAAATACAGATATTGATGGTGCACTAGTCGGTGGAGCATCTCTCAAAGGAGAGAGTTTCAAAGACTTATGTCAATTAAGTAAATAACTTTTGGCGACAAGATGCGTTTTCTTGCCAAAGTAAGCGTTTCTTTGATATTTAACTAGATACAATTTATTAAGATTTTATAAGGTATTAAAATTATGTTTCACTCACTAATGATTTTCCATATTGTTATTTCTGTTCTTCTTATTGTTTTAGTCCTTCTCCAATTTGGTAAAGGTGCTGAAGCTGGTCTTATGTCTGGCGGTGGTGGAGACTCGACTTTCTCGGGAAGCCAACAAGGAAATATTCTAGGAAAAATTACGACTATCCTAGCTGTTCTATTTCTTGGTAACTCAATTCTTCTAGCAAAAATTCAGTCTACAAAATCATCTTCATCTCTTCTTGACGGCGAAGCCCCAGTTGCTGCTCCGTTAAATAATGATGCAATGATGCCAAAGGCACAAGAAACAACAACTCCTGCAGCTAAGACAGAAGAAGCGAAGAAGTAAATTTATAATTAAATTTAAGATAAGTTCAAAGGCCTCTTAAGAGGCCTTTTTCTTTTTAACACCATCATCAACAGCGACTTTTCCAAAGTTCTGTTCTTCCTTTTTAAAGAAATTAGACTGTTGCTTCTTAGCCTCTATTTGTCTAAATGGTAAGACATCATGTGGCTGACACGGATCAAAGTCAGATGGTAGTTCTTTATTGTGGGCCCTATCAACAACCTTTGAAATATTATTAGAAAAAATTTCAAAAAGCTTAGGATCTATTTTCTTACCAACACTTCTAGACATTATACCAAGAGCTTCCTCAGGTGTTAGTGCCTCATGATAAGATCTCTTCGTTGTTACTGCATCAAAGAAATCAGCAATAGCTGTCACTCTTGCAAGCAAGTGAATATCATTTCCCTTTAATCCCGATGGATAACCTGTTCCATCAAAATTCTCATGGTGCTCATGAACTATTCTCTTAACAATTGAAAAGTCGATCCCCGGACAATCAATCTCCGATGACTCTAGCAAATCAAATCCAAACTTAGGATGCTTCTTGATCATTGAAAATTGTTCGTCGTCTAATTTACCGGCATTATTTATAATATGAGTTGGAATTTTAATCTTACCAAGATCATGCAATAAACCTCCAAGACCCGCTAGAACCATTTCTTCTCTAGCAGCATTTGGTCTCAGTATTTTAAACATAGAGATACAATACATGGAAACATTAATAGAGTGGTCATAAGTATAGAAGTCATGAAAGCTCAAATCCCCTATTAAACTTTGAACTTGCTTGACGTCATAATCTTTGATCACATCAACCATCGACTCTACTGAATCTCTACATCCACTAATTGTTTCAGTAAGAACTTCATTAGAAAATTCTTTCGTTGGATCAAAAATTGTATCTAGGTAATGAATTGCAGAGTCTTTTATAACTTCTGTTTTTTGAGAATCTTCAATACCTGTACAGTCCGTAAGACTTCTTAAGTACATATCTCTTTGTGATTCTGGAATATACAGTTGGTGATACTTTCTTCTAAAAGTTGAAATATCTTCAGCAGAGAGAATTCCACAGACAGGAAATACTCTAACGAATTTCTCCTTAGCTTCATGGGCCGATGAATTTACATACAGGTCATATGCCAATGGCTTCTCTAAAATAATGAGATCAAAACCCACTGAGAAAAAACTTGTATTCTTTTGCCTTGTTAATTCAGACATATTACCTCTACTTATTAACTAACTTTTCGGTAATTTAAGTCCACATCTTTAAGAATTTCTCCTTTTGTTTTCTATTTTAAATAGCTAATTTTACTTAATAAAAAACAAAAAAGCCCGCAAACTGCGGGCTTAGAATATTTAACTTATTTAGTTTATTTCTAGAACGGGATATCGTCACTTGTGAAGTTAGAGTCTGTAGAGATATCATAATCTTGGTTCATAGCACTATTATCTTGAGATGGTTGCTGAGAGTAATTCCCGCTATCTTTAGATTGGTTTGCACCAGTTTGAGCTCCACCGATAAATTGAACAGTTCTTACGTTGATTTCAGTAGTGTAATTCTTGTGTCCGTCTTTTTCCCACATTCTTGTTTGAAGAGAACCTTCAAAGTAAGCTTGCCTACCCTTTGAAAGGTACTGGTTACAAAGTTCAGCAGTTTTTCCCCAAACAACCATTCTATGCCATTCAGTTTTCTCTTGCTTCTGTCCACCTTTGTCAGTCCAACCTTCAGAAGTTGCAACAGAGAAGTTACATACAGCAGCTCCAGATGGTGTGTACTTTAACTCTGGCTCAGTTCCTAAACGTCCTAAAATGATTACTTTATTTACACTCATGATTTCTCCCCTCATGATGAGTACCTACGATATTTCTCATCAATGCTAAGTGTGTTTGTATCGCTCAAACAATATTACGAAAAATTCTCTTTTAAAAGATTTTTCTTAGCTTTTAGAAAGAGCAAACGCGCGTCATAGACGCGAGTTTCTAAACTATTGAAATTTAAATTACTTTAATTCTAGGTGGTTAAAAACTTGCGTATGGATTAGTCGAAGTTTGCTGCTTGGGCTCCACAACAGCCCCTTCAAAGTCTTCTATTTTTTCTTTTATTTCAGGAGTTGGATTCTTATTCTCCCAAAATTCATGAACAATTTTCTTCGCCATTTTTACGTCTTTTTTATACCAAGACGCATCAAAACCACAATGTGGACAAGGAATCTCTTTTCTAAAATTCATTCTCACTGCCGCCTCAAAAAGCGCCCAGAATATAAAGAAAACAAAGTAAGATCGTATCCCCATAAGAGGATATAGAGCGGCTCCTGCCAAAATAGAACTCAATGTCAGTTGAAAATAATTCTTTGCTGAAAGCCTAGGCGTAGAGTGAAAGGCCCTCTTGGTTGTACACAGAGGACAGAAGAATTCCATCTTCGGATTCTTATGTTTATACGTTCTATATTCTAGTGGCTGCCAATCTGGTTTACTCATATTCTCTCCAAAAGAGTTCTTCAAAGTATTCTATCAATAAATGTCTCAATATATTAGAGCGTAAAAACTGCCAAACGCACCGCAAATAGAGCTCCGATGGCCCCACGACCACCGGAGAAAGACGTGTTTTAGATGCACCTAAGTGCGAAGAAAGTAAAACTAGTTGATAGGATAAGCCGTGCTCCAACGTTCCACGCTACGCTACCGACAATTCAGCGCAGCTTACTTTATATATATCAAGAACCGTTCCAATTTTTGCGATGCCCAATATATTGATTTCACAATAGGCCGGTGCCAAAGATGCATTGATTTAAAGAAACCAGTTTCCAACTGAGCCCGGCAAGAATTTCCTTAAATTTGAATTACAGAGCTTTTTCATCGGTATCTTATAGTGCTAAGATAAACCTTCATGAAAAAGCTCTACCGTGGCGAGAAAGGCCAGCTCAGCATATTCCTAGGAATCATAATGGTTATCATCATCACGATGATGGCATTCATTATTAATGTTGGTCTCTTTGTTAAAGCAAAAATCAACTTACAAAACGCCGTAGATGCCGCCGCTTGGTCAGGAGCTGCCGTCCAAGCGAGACAACTCTCCAACATTTCTTACATGAATTGGGAAATGAGAAATACTTATAAAGAGTGGATGTTTAAATACTACGTCATTGGCCACTTAGGGCTCAGCGACCAGCTCAGACCTGCAACAGTTGCAACGAAGAGTAAAACAAGCTTTAGACTCACACCTTTCCCTGGTTCTGCTGAAGTTGACCCTTACAATCTTCCTTCAACTTGTATGGCCTTTGGAGGTTCAAAAGATATTTGTAAACTTATCTCTACTCCGGGTCTTCCTAGGTTTGAAGCCCCAGGTCTTGCTGGAATTGATGAACAACATCAGAGTTTTGAAAACACCATTGCTAAAATTAAAGCTGATAACTGCTCTACAAAGTCTGTAAAAAATTTTGCAAGCGCAATGATTTGGGCCTATGGAATTGGAAAAGACTTCTTCAGTGATACACCCGCAGCGGCAACTCACAGAACGGGAGCTTGGATAGAAGCGATGGAGCTAGCTCTTAGAATGAGAAACCTAGAAGCTCTTGTAAATAGACCTCCCGTTGATGACCCAATTTGTTTTGGAAGCTCAGAATGTACTTCAATTGAAGCGCTTGCTAGTGATAATGCAGGAGGATCTTTCGGCAATCCATATAACGAACGTCCTATTAAAGCTTTTAAATCTGCCTTTAGAAATTTATCTGGTGGTGCTTACAAGTCAGGAGAAATTAAAGATGAGTTTAGTGGATCATTTAAACTAACAGAATTAAAACCTAAAATTTTTGATGCTAAAACAGGAACGCTTAGTAGATTACTCATGCCTCCAAGTCCAAATATTAATCTTGGTTCAACTTCTTTTGATCCATCTCAAAAGAGATATCTGGACTTAATTGCGTATCCGTTAAACCTTGTTACTTTTTATACAACAATGGTTACTAATAATGATGGTACTGCTATTCAATCTATTGTTGGTACGACTCCTGTTGAGTCAAACTGCGGTTCAACAAAGACAGGACTTCCTGTTCCTGGATATATTTTTGGTTATGTAAAAAATCCAAAAGTACTCACCTACTACGCAGTAAAAGGTGAAGCAAATTTCGTAGGACTCTTCTACCCATTTAGTGATGAAAAAGGAATAACCTTACAGGCCTACGCTTCTGCAAAACCATTCGGGGGACGAGTAGGCCCGATGCTCTTTGGATTTGGTGATGAAAACGCTTCAACTTTAATTCCTAGAGTAGAAAATGCGCAAAATAGAACTCTTCCATATGTATCGGCTCTTTTAGTTCCACCAGGTCCATTTAAAGCAGGACGCCCAATTCCAAATAATCAAGACTTCTGGATTCAAAGTGCTACTTCGATCATTGGAGGCTCACCAGCTTCTGGAATTGATGTTAAATTTGGTATTCCTAATATTCTCTATGACTATAATAACTATGGAGATCTTGCTCAACATACAACAAGTACTGAGGGAGCCATTCTAACTATTAGAGAAACAACGTCGGCCATTGCTGAGCCTCTAGAAGAGCTTGGACTTTATGATTCAAAACAATACTCTAAGTTTGCAAGTCACCTTCAAGTTTCAGATCCATCGATAGTCACAGCAGTTGAAATTGAAAGGGCCCTTGAAAGCGTCAGACAACCTACAAGGTATGAAGCTCTTAATTATATGATTCCAACTTTTGAAGAAGGAACAAGTAACCCTGAGAACCTTGCAGCCTACCCAATAGTCAAAAAGAAAGGACAGAGTCCATTTACTGGAAATACTCTTTACAGACTCTTTGGTCCTATCTGGGGAAGTGATACTTTATACTCAACTCCTGATGCAATCATTTCCATTATTCAAAATTTTATGAAGAGTAACGAGACTGCTATTGAGAAGTATCTCGACTCACTCAAGGAAGTTGCAACTACGATCGCAGCAACTCCATCAACAGGAACTGATACCTACAAAAATGCTGCTGAGACAATCTATCCTCTAGTTGCAGGTATTCAAAACTTAAGTAATTGTGACTCACTTAGTATGGCCACACGCTTCAACCAATTCTTCAATGGTCAAAGTACACAATGTGATATTAAACCCCTCGCAGAAATGGTTAGGGACTATATCAAAACTAAAACAGATGATGGTGGAGAGGTCTATAAATACTACTATTCGACAAGTTATGTTAAACCAAATGCGGGGACAGACTTTAAAGCTCCTTTAAATAATAAAGACATGTTAACTGCTTATGTTCCAGGAAAGAGGCAGGGCTCAAATGATGACGGAGAACTACTCCACCCTTTCAATGTCTACAGTAATATATTGAGTGCTAAGAGAAATTACTACTCAACAAAACTAGTCGCCATGAGGGCATTTGCTGAAAGCGGCCAAGGAACTTACCAAGAGAAACCAATATATTCAGAAGCTGCAGGTAGTAGCTCGGGAAGTGTTAGCTTCAAGGTCCCTAGTGACTTATTGAGTAAGAAAATTGTAAACGAGCTAGAAAATGGACAATTAAGTGAATTTGGAGAGCTTACACACTAAATTTACTTGAAAAAAGTCTCATTTTCTTTATATACTCTGAAAAAAATATTAAATAAATAATAAATATAGAAAACAAGGACTCTCCCATGGCAAAGAAGAAAGTCGCGAAGAAAGCGACAAAGAAAGTCGCTAAGAAAACTGCTAAAAAAGTAGCAAAGAAAGCAACTAAGAAAGTCGCAAAGAAAACTGCTAAAAAAGTAGCGAAGAAAGCGACGAAGAAAGTCGCTAAGAAAACTGCTAAAAAAGTAGCGAAGAAAGCGACGAAGAAAGTCGCTAAGAAAACTGCTAAAGAAGTAGCGAAGAAAGCGACGAAGAAGGCAGCTACAACTCCTTCAAAGAAAGCAACTGGCTCAAAGAAACTTACTAAAGAAGAGGCCATTGAAAAATATAAGAGAGAGCATCAATTACAGTTAAATGATGATCTTAAAGAGTCAGAAGAAGTCTTCATACAAGAAGATAAAGAAGTTTTGACTGTAGAAATACCAGGCGTTAAAGAAGACCTCGCTCCAGAAATCGTTGCAGAAATTGAAGAGAAGCCATTAAATAATACTGACTCTCTTGATGACTACAACCCAGATGATGAGAAAGACGATGAAGTTGCAAACTTCGGTTATGGATGGGGATACAATGACGAATTTGATAAGCCTGAAGATGAGGATGAAATAAACCCTTTTGATGAAGATGAACTCTACGCTAAGGGTTTAGATAGGGATGACGACAAGAAAGACGAATTATAATAAGACTTGGCCCCCTTCACAGGGGGCTTTCTTTTTTCTACTAAATAAAAAGGTAATAAAATGAAACTCGAACTTTTCTACTATGACTCTTGTCCATTCTGCCAGTATGTTCTTGGCGCTATAGATGACCTGGCTATTAAAGTTGAATATTGTAATATTCAAGAATCACAAGAACATTTAAATAGGCTTGTTACCGATACTGGAAGAAGAACAGTTCCTTGCCTCTATATAAATAATACTCCAATGTTTGAATCTTCGGATATTGTTGAATGGCTAAATAACAATCAATCAAATCTTGAAAAAAAGGCATAGGTAGAAGATGGAAGTTAGAGACCCAGTACACGGATCAATTCATATCCTAGATGAAGAAATTGCGATTATTCAGCACGACTTCTTTCAAAGACTGAGAAATATTAAGCAACTTGGTTTTTCAGAGTATGTCTTTCCTGGAGCGACTCATACAAGGTTTATTCACTCAATTGGAGTAATGAATATTGGAGACAAAGCTTTTGATAAACTTTTCAAAGACAAGAGAAATCATAAAGACTTTATGAAACTCAAGGAAACATTTAAACTTGCTTGTCTCTTACACGATATTGGCCACGCACCTCTTTCTCACTCTACTGAATCAGTAATGCCTTCGTTGAAAGAACTTAAAATTCCAGCAAGGTTTTTAAGTGAAAAAGATCAAAATTCAAACCGTCAAGCAACCCATGAAGACTATACAATTAAAGCAATCGCCGATAGCTCTTTTGCAGAATCATTCACCGACGTAGAAAATAGTTTTGGCGTTGAAAGAAAGTTCATTGCCGACCTCATTAGGGGCGATACTGATGAATCAAGTTACTTTACGATTGATGGGATCGACTACTTTGGAATCCTTCATCAATTAGTTTCTAGTGAACTTGATTGCGATAGAATGGACTATCTTTTAAGAGATAGCTACTTCTGTGGAGTAAGTTATGGCTCATACGATTTAGATTGGTTACTTGATAATTTGGAACCTGCAATCATTAACAATAAGGCCTATCTTGGAATTTCAGAAAGAGCTGTTGTTACGTTCGATGACTTTCTACTAAGTCGTTACCATATGTTTGTAATGGTGTACTTTCATTATAGAGCAGTATGCTTAGAGCAACTTCTCTTTAGATATTTCAAAACTGCTCCAGGGGAATATTCCATTCCAGCAGATATTGAAAAATATATTGAGCACGATGATCACTACCTCATGAAAATTATGAGAAATAGTGACAATGAATACGCTCAACTTATAGTGAAGAATAAAATTCCTCAGAAAATATTTGAATCCTTTAATCCTGAGCAAGTCACTCACCTAGAAAAGGTTCAAAAATATCTTGAAGATCAAGGCATCGACTTCATTAGATGTTCATCTAAGGGCCGTCTTTCTAAATACTACAACGAAGGAAACTCCTCCAATAAGTATTCCATGAAAGTTGTTCGAAAAATGCACGGGAGCGAAAAGAAAGAATACTTTGATATTGATGAAGCGACCGACTTATTCACAAAGTTTTCAGCTTCCCACTCTATTAATAGACTTCACTGTAACCTTGAAAGTCTTACAGAATCTCAGAAGAAAGAGATTGAGAAGCTTATTCGGTCTTAGCTTGAATGTTATACTCGCTTGAGAGATAATAGTTTAAACTCTCAAGCGCCAAGGTGCAGTATTAAATGAATAAAATTTCAGTCTATATACTTTTAACATTAATCTATCTTGGACTTTCAAAGAGTTTTTCACCATCAGAAAAAAGAGCCGCCTATATTCCAAATGAAAAAGTATTTCCAAGCTTCTTCTTTGGTGCGCCAATTTCAATTATTCTGCTAGATAGTTTTCAAACAGGATTTTTAATTAAGACTTATTTCCAAAAGTATAAAATTGTCCATGGCTTCAAACACCCTGAAACAATAATTGTTAGAACATCTTATTCATTCTGGGAAAAGAATAAGGGTAATATTGGAATGTCTATATTTAGAAGAGGTGAGAAAAAGAATACTCAAAGTGATATTCCAATGCCTCCAGGAATCCTCTACGTCGGAGATCCTGCCTATGGCCACTGGGAAATGCAAAATTCTGGAGAAAAGGGATGGGACTTTCACCGAGCTTACAGGCACTTTCCAGCAATTTTTGGTTGGGGAAACTTTAAACCAACAGAGCAATTCTTCAATGCAGCCAATGCCTTTCTAGATCATGACAAGTCTTACTACGGTGAGAATAATGAGTTTGGAACTCATGGAACTCTTTCAGAAGAAAAAATTAAACTTGAAAAAGAAAAAGATGAAGAAGTGAGAAAGACTGACTTCAGAGAGCGTATAGACCGTTTATTTCATATTCCAAGCTGGAATAGTTAAAATAGAGAATAAAAATTATGAATGAATTATTTGATAAATTAATACTTCGAATTGTTTTTACACTTTTCTTGTGTGGAATCTTGTTTCTATACAAGTATGCTCACAGCTTTCTCTACCCTTCTTCAAGAACTCAAATCTTTAAAAGGTTTTTTCCTTCTAAAAACTCTGCCGATACAATTCATCTATTTTCAAGACTGATAGGGATTGGAATAATTTTCTCTGAGTTTTATTTTACTATGTCTGATAAATTCTACTTAGTCCTAATAGACTTCTTTCTTCATGCTACGTTAGTTAGTTTTATTTATCTGGTATCTATATACATTATAGAAAGTATTGTTCTCTATAATTTTGAATACCATGATGAAATTATTAAAAGAAAAAATATTTCTTATGCTTTAATCTCATTCTCCAACTCTATCGCAGTAGCCTATATCTTAAAAGGCGTAGCCTCTGTCTCTCAGTCTTCAATTATAATTCTATTCTTCCTATGGCTACTCTCAATGGTTCTTCTTGGTTTTTCGACAAAGAGCTACTCATTAATTTCTAAACTATCTTTTAATAGGCTTCTAGTTCAAAAGAATTTAGCCGTAGGCATTTCCTACCTAGGATTTATCTGGGGCTGGGCACTTGTCATAAACTCCTCATTTGATCACGAATTATTAAATATCAAATGGTATTCAATACATGTTATTTTAAAGCTAATTCTAGCTCTTTTAATCATTCCGATTTTTAGAAGTGGTCTCATCTTTATCTTTAAGCTTCAAGACGACTTCAATACTACGTCAAAAAGTAAAGCTGGCGCAGTTGATAGTACCGCCGAAATTGGTTATGGAGTTTACGAAGGAGCTATCTTCTTCACTTCATGCTACTTAACAACTGTAATTACAGGAAATATAAACTTTGGTAACTTCTATCCCGTCTTTTAGTCGAGTTCTTTGGTCAGGGATATCTTGCCTTATTCCATTGCACACCATCTTTTTTATATAATACCTATTGAGTATTGTTTAAAAGAGGAAGAATGATGGATTTAAAAATGTTTCAAATGTTAGAGTTTATGAATAATAGGCTCAGCAATATAGAAAAGAATATTTCTAGAATTGACGAAAAATTAGAATTCTCTCTTTCTCTTCAAAGAAACCATCTTATCAGAATTAAAAATGGTGAATTTATAGATGATTCAAATATTTTAATGGGGAAACCTTATAATGACCTCTCCCCTCAGAGGGCATTTGAAATATATCAAAATCAAAACCTAGACTTTCTAGTCTTAGATGTAAGCAAGCCAGACTTTAAATCACGCAAGAACCTTGAGGGAAGTGTGCGAATTCCCCTAGAAGAGCTTCAAACGAGATATGCAGAAATAAATAGTAAGACAACACCGATTCTTGTTTTTTCTGAACAAGGTCTTAGATCAATTCAAGCTTGTGAATTACTTATCAAAAAAGGTTTTTTTAACTTAAATAATGTCTCTGGTGGCCATAGATTTTGGCCAACAGTTTCCGAACAAGAAAGCTCTATTTAGTAATTGGAAAATTAAAAGTCTAAAGTTAGATTTTGAAAAGCCTCTGAAGCTTTTCGTTGAATTTGATTCGTCGTAAGTCTTGTGTGAAAATTTTCGAGAACATGCTCGATTCTGTCCATTTCAACTTCACCGACTAGAAACGAGTAGCTCTGCTCAATATTAGAAAGACACTCAAATAAATTAAGCTTAAACTTTTCACCGTATTCTGTGAGATAGATTTTCTGCTCTCTCTTATCAGAGATATTGACCTGTCTAAAAATATAGCCTCTTTTTTCTAATTCATTTAAATGACTTGTCATGGTTTGCTTTTTTAAACCGCAACCTAGACCAATGTCCTTAATAGAAGGACCTTCATTTTCACAAATATAAAGAAGTACTTCGAGAAAACTTGGACGTAAATCCGTGAAACCTCTAGATTCTAGAACTGAAAGCATTTGAGAATTATACATTCTATAGAGTCTTTTTAATAAACTACCAATATTTGAAACTCTTTTCATAACTCTTACCCACCACATACTGACTACGACTAGTATGTTAATAAGACTATATAACTACGCTAGTCTTAATGAGTCAAGTCTAAGACTCAAACTTTGAGATCGCCATATCTAGCTCTTCCGGCACTTCTTGAAGTTGTTGCGAAGCAATATCATCACCAGACTCTTGTTCATCAAATTGATCTGAAAATTGACTTATTCCTTGCCCAACCATTTCGACTTCAGTTGAAACACTATTATCAACACCGAAAACCCAAAGACTATTCCTAACCTGCCCTATCGAAGTTGCGGCCAATGTCACAGAGCTTGTTGAAATGAATAAAAATAATACAACTGATAACACTCTAGTCAATTTCATCTACCTAACCTCCTGTAATTATTATTTAATTTAATAGTCTACCTAATATAAAGCAAAACGTAGGCCAATTCAGGTAAGTTTTGACATTAGAGGGCCAGTTTGAAAGAATTTATAGAACCTATTTTTCATGGATGAACAAATGGCTAAAATCTTACTCACAGTAGCAGCTGTCTTAATCTCTCTATCGAGCCAGGCTTCCTTTAGCCTCAGTACCCAAAACCTCTGGCACTACACAACTGATTACGAAACAAGACTTCAAAACCTGAATACTTCCTTTAATACAAATCAAGCCGATATTATGAACTTCCAAGAAGCATGGAAGAGTATTGGAGGTAAGAGCTTATATAATGAGATTCTAAATAAAGGTGAATTCCAAAGTCATTTTGTAAGAACAAACAATACAGTTATTATTAAAGAAGGCCTCGCTACAATTTCAAAATTTCCACAAGATGATAAGAAGTTTAATTTTAAGCTTCCACACAGTAAGGTCTTCAGAAGAAGAACAATGCTTGTAACAAAAGTAAAACTACCATCACAGAAAGAAGTATATATTGCAAATATTCACTTAAGTCCTTTTGAAGAAGGTAGAAGTGATAGAGATGATCAGCTACTTTTTGTTTTAAAAACTTTAAAGAATGACTTCTCTCATCTTCCTATTATTATCACAGGAGACTTTAACCAAGAAGAAGATAAGAGTTTCTTTACTCCTCTTATTGCAGCAGGATTTAGTTCGTCGCTAGAAGGGCTATGTACTTATTGTGGAAATGAGAACCCATATGCAAAATCTGAATATGTTAGTAAGTTAGATTATATCTTTTACCAAAAATCATTCTTTGATTTGATAGATGCTAGAAGAATATTTGTAAACAACCCCATTTCTGATCACTATGGACTAAGAGTAGAACTTAAGGATTTGAGAGATTAACGATAAAGTTACCGTACTGATCTCCATCCATAATTTCCTTATCGACACCAATAACTGTAACTTTGCGTCCTAAGATTTTAGACCATTTTCTATTAAACTCTTTAATCGCCTCAAACTCACTCTCCATCCATCTAGACTTGAAATAAGACTCATAACCTTTCCAATTGTAATTAGACTCTCTCATGGAAACAGCAAGGGCCGGGGAATAGATTTTAAAATCGATATCACTTTTCACAAGCCCTTTAACATTAAAATGTTTTCCTGATCTCTTATTCGGATTATTTGAATAGAAAGTCGTAGAAGTTCCATCAATGATAACGTTTCCTGACTCAATTTTTTCAGATTTAAGAGCTAGTGCCAATTCATCTTTAGCCTGCTCAAAAGAGCTTTCTGTAAAACCAAGAGGAACCCTTTTATTCACCATTAACTCAATTTCATTCTCAGTAATACCTTCCTTAAAGGCAGGTCCGTATCCGAACTCTCTCCAACGCTTAACATTTTCGAATTGTCTAATTTTTACATCTAATTCGTTAGCAAGACTCCCCATTACCTTGGCCTTGCTATTTTCTGCAATTAATTGCTGAAACTTACTATACTTCTTTCTTTGAGAAATAAGCTCCTCAGTCATCTCCTCTAACTCAGAGTCAGTAATATGATCTTTATAAAGTATCTTCTTAACATCAGTTACATCTTCTCCTGTTTGGTAGAGATGCTTTCTTCTAATTTCTATTAAATGTTTTATTTTAGAATAATCTATATCGTAGAGTTCAATTGAAATTGGTATATCTTCAATTTTACTATTTTCAGCAAACTCTCTAAGAGCAAATAATCTTCCGTTTCCATCAAAGACAATATAGTTTCCATCATCTGTTTTAACGGCCCTCATTAACATTCTAGACTTAATTGTTTGCTCTTGAATGTCAGTCGTTATAACTTCTGGTACTCCATTCTTTCTTACAAAATCACTTATATTAGCGGCCCTTGCCTTGGTTTTCTCTAGAGACGCTCCCCTATTAATTGGATGAATCGCTTTTAATTTAGAAAGAGGAATATCAATTACTGTTTTACCCCTATTTTGAGCAACTAACTTATATCTTAAAAGTATTGCTACTAGGTTTGACCTATCAAGATGCTGAATCTCTGAAAATTTCTGAGTTAAATATTTTAAGCCTGAAAGATTTGCAAGTTCCGCATTTACTTGATCTGTCTCTATAAAAACAGCACTTACTTGCTTACAAGACAGTTCTGAATCCTTCACCGTTAAAGATGCTGGCAGCCTTCTTTTCACAGAGCTCGTTGTAGAGCACGAAGAAATAGTTAGAAGTAATAGTTAGAAGTAATAGTTAGAAGTAATAGTAGTGAAGTAAAAATGTGAGCTATTCTCATAACTCACTTATCGGAAATTGCTTGATTTTACATTAGAAAAAAGGTCTCCCCACTAATCATAAAATCAATAAGTTAGAAGAGGTTTCTTGAATTACTGATAGACGTTGCAATACCGCAACACATTCCAAATGTTAACAAGCTTGACCCTCCATAACTCATCATTGGAAGTGGCAGACCAACAATAGGCATAATCCCTGTCACCATCCCCATGTTTACAAAGGTATGCCAAAAGAAAATAGACATAATTCCTATAATGACAATGGACTCATAAATCTTGGGGACAGACTGCGCCAGCCATATAAATCGATAGAAGAGAACAATGAATAAGGTAATTAAAAATAATGAACCAACAAATCCGTGCTCTTCATTAAAAATTGAAAATACAAAGTCTGTATGATTCTCTGGGAGATAATTTAGAGAAGCCTGTGAGGACTTTCTAAATCCTTTTCCAATAATCTTTCCCGACCCTATCGCAATTTTTGACTGAATAGCGTTATATCCAGATCCTTTTGCATCTGCTGCAGGATTTAGGAAAGTCACAATTCTTCTTTTTTGATAATCTTTTAAGCCAAATTGATACATGACTCCGCCACTTATTACTCCGATAATGGCAAGTATTGCAATGGTCTTCCATTTAAGCTTTCTATAAAAAGAAATTACAAAGAAGATGAGAAGAATTAAAAGTCCTGTCCCAAGGTCTGGTTCAACAACAATTAAGAGCGTTGGAATAAAAGCTATTAGAAATGGAATAATTAATTGTTTGAAGCCAAGCTCTTTATCTGGATCTCTCTTAGCATACCATCTTGCTAAAACAAGAATTGAGGACAACTTCATAAACTCAGATGGCTGCACTCTAATAGGCCCAATGATGAGCCATCTCTGTGCCCCCATACCTTTATGCCCCAAAATTAGAACAAGGATGAGGAGAAATATATTTACACCATAAATTAACCAGGAAAAACGAAAGAAGTTCTTAGGTTGAATAAAACTTATAATCACTCCGATAAGGAGAGATACGAGATACCATCCAATTTGTACTTTATATAAATTTGCCATTTGTGAACTTACAGATGCATGTGTTGCAGAATAGAGATTTACAACTCCCATCAAAAAAATTGCTGCGCAAATGCCAAAGAAGCTAAAGTCATATTTCTTAAGAGCTTCTAAAATTGCAGATGTATTCATTCATCTTCCTCTGTCGTTTCTTCTTTCTTTAATGCTGCCGCATCCCTTATTTTCTTCTCTTGAAGATAAATTCGCCTCGCTTCCTCTTTATCTTCTTTTTCATATTTTGCGTACAATTCAGGCTCATACTTCTTCATGTAAGTCTCTACAACATTTCGAACAACTGGAGCGGCTGCCCCAGAGCCTGAACAACCATGCTCAACAACTGTGGCAACTGCAACTTTTGGATTATCAAATGGCGCAAAAGCAACAAATATTCCATGATGCCTGTCTTTGTATGGCATATCTACGCATCTAGAAAATAATTCTTTCTTAGACATTGATCTTACTTGAGATGTTCCAGACTTACCGGCCATTCTAATTCCACGCCCTCTATACCACCACGCAGTCCCTTTTCTGTGATTTACTACTTGATAGAGGCCTTTCTTTACGTGCTCTAAAGTCTCAGGACTTACAGTAACTGTATTAACAACTTTAGTAGAAAACTTTTTCTTAATTGTTCCATCACTTGAAAAGATCTCCTTAATCAAATGAGGTTGCAAGAGTTTACCACCATTAGCAATCGTTGCGTAGGCCATTGCAAGCTGTATTGGAGTTGCTAGAACATAAGATTGCCCGATAACACATGAAAGAGTTTCACCTTTTTGCCAAGGCTCACCAGTCTTCTTTAACTTCCATTCTTTATTTGGAAGAAGACCTGGAATCTCTCTAGCAAGAGGCACTCCTGTTCTCGTACTAAAACCAAATTGCTTTGCGTACTTGTAAAGAATATCTATATCAAGTTTTGTTGCAATTTTATAAAAATAAACGTCAACAGATCTTCTTAGGGCCTTATAAACATCAGTTAAGCCGTGACCGTTTCTCTTCCAGTCGTGAAAAACTCTACGACCAAGTCTAAATGTCGGAGGACACATAATTTCTTGAGTTGGGTTAATTAATTTTTCTTCAAGAGCCGCGATAGCAGTAAATGTTTTAAAAGTTGATCCCGGGGAGTAATGCTCTTGAATAGTTCTATCTGTCATTGGTTTATATTCATCTTGACTGAGCTTCTTCCAATATTTTGCTGTTAGTCCCCTAGAAAACTCAGTTGGATCAAAACTAGGTCTAGAGACCATCGCAAGTATTTCTCCCGTGTTAACATCCACAGCAACTGTTGCGCCGACTTTTCCTTCAAGAGAGTCATACGCCGTTTTCTGCATGTCTCTATCAATTGTAAGACGAATATTATTCCCAGGAGTCGCTGGCTTATTTTCAATTCCAGCAAAGAGATTCTTCCCGCCAATCAATCTCTTCATTCTTCCTCTAGCATCAACTTCCATGAATTGATAACCATCTTCTCCACGAAGCTCTAAATCAAAATTCTTCTCAATTCCCGCCTGCCCAATAAAGTCACCAAGCTTATAGTTATAGTGATCTCTTTCTCTATAAGTTGGAATTTGCTGCTGAGAGATTTCAGAAATATACCCTAGGGCATGACTCCCTATTTCTTTATCTGCATATTCTCTAGAAATAAATGTTTGAACACTAACTCCTGGCATTTTTGAGTTTTCTGTTTCGATAACAGCAACTTCTTTTCTAGATATATTCTTCTTTATAATAATTGGGCGATATCTTGCTTGATAAGAGTTCTTTCTCAAAATTCCTTTTACAGATTTCTGACTCATTCCTAAAATCTTTGCTAGCTTTGCAAGAGTTTCTTTCTTATTTGTTAAATACTGCGGAACGATTATGGCATCAAAACGAGGAACGTTTTGAACGAGTAATTGATTATTCCTTGAGAAAATCATTCCTCGCGGAGCCTTTACTGTTTCCTTTCTAAGACGATTTTGAACAGAGTACTTATAAAACTCATCACCTTTATAAATCTGAAGATACCACAGCCTTATCAATATAATAATGAAGCACGCAACAACGATATTGAATATGAGTTCAGCTCTCCCTTTGTGGGAGCGTACGATGTCATCTTCACCAAACATTAAACATCTTCTCCAAGCATTCCTTCGCCACCTGTCTTCCAAATTTTATCTAAAATCGCAAAGAAGAATGGAGCCAGTAATGAAATCACAATACTCTCAGGAACAAATCGCCACATTTTTTCAACAATAAGTGTAAAGCTATTCGTCTTTAGATAGAAAAGTGATGAAACAATCACAAACCAGATAAGTTGGAATATTTGGGTTACAGTAATAGTAATAATTGCAGAAGAGAAATGTAAGACATCTCTTAAGTAGGAAATTACAATACATATAAAAACGCCTGCAATTGTACCTAACTCCCACCCTTCGATTGAGAAAAATGAATGAAAGTATTGAACGATTAATATTAGGACAGCAAGAAATGGCGTTTCTAATTTAAAACCAAGATAGAGTACTATTAAAATATTAAATGGAATTATATATTTTTGAACTCCAAAAGCAGGAAGAAGAGCTGTCGACACAATCTCCAAAACAATTAAAATCAATAGTGTAATAATTAGAGGTATTATTAAGTCTTTAAATTGAGTTCTCACTTATCCTTCCCCTCAGAATTACTATCGAGAGCATTCCACTCAAGGTCTTTCTTTTCATCACTATCGGAAACTAGAACAATAACTTCCTCTAATTTTCCAAAGTTAACACTTGGAGCAATGGTCACATCTTGTGTCATCCCGTAAGACTCTCTCTCAATCCTAGAGACATTCCCAATGAGAATTCCCTTAGGATAAAGATTTCCCAACCCCGAAGTTAAAATTTCATCATTTAAAATAATAGGTTCCGTTCTCTTCACATACTTCATCAAACACTGGCGGTCAGAATCTCCTTCAACAATTCCATGGGCCCTTACTCTTTTCACAAGGGCGTCCACTCTATTATTGGGATCTAAAATTGTGAGAACATCAGCAAAGTGATCAGTAAGTCTATAAATAAACCCAACAAGCCCTTCTCCAGTCACAACTGTTGACTGAAGTTTTAAACCATCAACTAATCCTTTATTAATCCTAAGAACTCTAAAATCACTTGAAGCATCGCGAGCAACAACTTGAGCAAGAATTTTCTTATAAGGTAGCTCCACTCCAAAATCTAGGAGTTTCTTCAAACGAACATTCTCAAGTTCCATTTCTCGAAAAGAAAAAACCTTGCTATTCATCTCTGATAATTTAGTTTTTAATTGTTCATTATCTTTAGATGCATTTACGTTAGCGATATAGTTTTCAAAAACTGAATTGAAACTAGTTTGTACGAAAGTTACACTTTTTTGAATGGGAGCAAAGAAATCTATCATTACATTTTCAAAAGCACTTGTTCTGTGCTGCGCAAAGTCTTTAGTAGAAATACCGTATAACGCAACTGCACAAACCAAGACATTGAGTATAATCTTCGTTTTCTGCCCCTCTCCTTCACCAATTCTCACTTGGTCCATCCTTGAGTTCATTATTTTTTAAAGAGAAGTCCTATAAAGAGTAACTAATTAAGCTTCAACTGCCAATAATCTTTACGGATTTAATAAGTCCGTGGAATAATATGGCACCTAAGAAAATAAATTATTAAAAGGATTTTGCACTATGTCTGAAAATGAAACTACTCCAAAAAAATCTTCAAGTATTTTTGTGACTATCTTCATTGGTTTAATTGTTGTCTCTTTCATGTTCACTGGATATCAAAGTATGACAACATCTCCTAACTCTGTGGCCAAGGTTGGCGACGAATTAGTAAAAGTTGAAGATTACCAAAGAGAGTACAATAGACAGTTAGAGTTTTTCCGCGGCCTATTTGGTGGTAAAGACCTAACAACTCAACAGATTCAACAATTTCGAATCAAAGAAACAGCACTTAGAAATTTAATCCAAGGTAAGCTTACCCTTATTTTTGGAGATAGAATTGGCGTAATTCCAAGTACAGAAGAAGTTAAGGCTGAAATAAAGAAACTTCCTTACTTCCAAGTAAATGGTCAATTTAGCATCAAACTTTACAAAGACCTTCTAGCTGCGAATAGAATGAATCCTACTCAATTCGAAGAAAGTATCATTGATCAAATAAGAGGAGTAAGCGCTGACTCACTTTTCTCTTCAATGCCTATCTCAAATTCATACTTTAAAGATAGCAATGAGTTTAAAAATCAAAAGATTCAGGCAAATATCATTGAAATAGACAAAGAAAGTCTAAGAAAGGATATAAAAGTAACTAAAGAAGAAGTTACAACATATCTTGCAGATGAAACGAATGCCAATAGAGTAAAATCACTATTTACTGATAGAAAAGCATCTCTAGATCAACAAGAACAAGTTAAAGCTAGACATATACTTTTTAAAACGGATGACAAAAATGAAAAGCAAAAGCTTAAGGCCATCACAACACTTAGAAATAAACTGACAAAGAAAAACTTTATCTCTGAAGCTAAGAAACATACTGAAGAGGCCGCAGGAAAAGCAACTGG
The DNA here is from genome assembly GCF_002753895.1 of Halobacteriovorax sp. JY17. NCBI lineage: Bacteria > Pseudomonadati > Bdellovibrionota > Bacteriovoracia > Bacteriovoracales > Halobacteriovoraceae > Halobacteriovorax > Halobacteriovorax sp. JY17. The sequence goes on from NZ_NJER01000003.1 coordinate 90,999, forward strand.
TGGAGATCTAAAATGGTTCCCAAGAGGTGCAATGGTTCCTGAATTTGATAGCGTTGCTTTTTCAATGAAGCCGGGAACAATATCTAAGCCAGTCAAAACTGCTTTTGGATACCATATTATTTTTGTTGAAGATAAGAAAGAAGCAAAAGTTGCAACTTTAGAAGAGTTTCAAAACCAGCTTGCGACCGAACTTATAAGAAAGAGTAAGAATGTAGAGGTCGAAGCCCTTGCCATGAAAGTAAAAGAAGAAGTGATGAGCGCAGCAAATTCTTCAAAGAAGCTAGGTACTCTAAAGAAAAAATATGGACTTAAAGTCGAAACGGCAAAAGAAATCAATAAGCTAGATGGATCTTCTGGCCAAATTCAGCTAGAAGCTACAAATTTAAATGAAATCTTCAAATCCGGTCTTGAGCAAGACAAACTCTATACTTTCGATAGAGCCAGCAATATTGTCGTTGTAAAATCATCTAAATTTGATAATAAAGACTCAGCAAGCGAGAAAGAGATAGAGGAGAACAATGCTTCTCTTAAGAATATCCTTTCGAAGAAGCTCAAGCAGGAAGTTTTAAAAGATCTTGAGGCTAACGTATCAATTAAAGATTTTGGCGTTCTATAAGTATTAGGAGAAGTAATGGCAGACAAATCAGCAAAATGGGATTTAAACGTAAACGGAAAGTTCTATGTTGATGACCAATGTATTGCCTGTGATGCCTGTATTATGGAAGCTGAAGACTTTTTTGAAATGAACGATGACGATGGTCACGCGTTTGTAAAAAAACAACCAAGTAATGATGAAGAGCTAGAGATGTGTATCTCGGCCCTTGAAGCATGTCCAGTTGAGGCCATAGGTGCCGACGGCGAATAAAATATAATGAGGGATAGTTCAGCTATCCCTTTTTATTGTCCTAAGTGCTCTTTCAATTTTAAAATTTTATCTTCATAATAAATTTAATTATCAATTCAACTAGGATGAATTATGAAATATATTGTTTATATAGCGATTCTTACTTTTCTAGCATCATGCTCAACCAACAAGCCTTATCATATCACTGAAAATAGAGAGAATAGTAAACTTCAAGAAGCTAAGCCATACATTCTTTTAATCTCACTTGATGGCTACAGATGGGACTATACCAAAAAGTATCAACCAAAGTTTCTCTCCCATTTTAAAAAGACCGGTGCTTCAGTCAAAAGCCTAAGACCATCTTTTCCAACTAAGACTTTCCCCAATCACCTGTCTCTTGCGACAGGTAGATATCCAATGAAACATGGAATTGTTGGAAATAGCTTCTATGCTCCAACAATGCGCGAGGACTATTCTTTAAAAAATAAGAAAGCGGTTACTGACCCTAGATTTTATACTGCAAAACCAATTTGGGTTTTGGCCGAAGAACAAAGCCTCCTCTCTGCTACATATTTCTGGCCAGGCTCTGAAGCTAAAATAGATGGAGTTCTTCCGAGTTACTATCTAACTTACAAACACGACACCCCACATGATGAGAGAATAAATACTATTTTAGAATGGTTTAAACTTCCACCAAAGAAGAGGCCACATCTTGCCACATTATATTTCTCAGACGTAGATAGTGCCGGCCATAAATACGGGCCAGATTCAAAAGAAGTAAAACTTGCAATCGAGAAAGTAGATCAATCGATTGAAAAACTAAGTAATGAATTAGAGAAGTTAAAATTACCAATTAATATTATAATTGTATCCGATCATGGAATGGCCAAAGTAGATCCAGCTAAATTTGAGATCATTGCCGATAATGAACTTAAAGAAGAAATTGAATTAAGCTACAAAGTTGTGGGGAGTGGTCCACTTGTTCAATTCTACAAGAATGACCAACCTCAAATTAGTCCTTCCTCTCTGCTTGAAAGAATTAACGAAAAAGCAGAACACTTTAAATGTTACTCTAAAAACAAAACTCCAAAGAAACTAAACTTTAGAGGAAGTGACAGAATTGGTGATTTCGCATGTATAGCAAATAAAGATTGGTCCATCGGCCTATCTAAAGGTCATCTTCCTAAAGGAAATCATGGTTGGTCGCAATTTGATGGAATGGACATGCATGCAATCCTTTATGCAAAGGGGCCACTCTTTAAAAATTCATTTGAGCAAGAAACCATTAACAATATCGATCTCTTCCCACTTCTTGCAAAAACTCTAGGTCTAAAAGTTGATGTAGAAATAGATGGGGACCTTAAAAACTCTATCAAACTTCTAAAATAAAAAAGGGGCACTAGAAAAACTAGTGCCCCTTATATAATCTTTAGGAGAGATTAATTAATTATCTTTTGATATTAAGAACCTGTTGTAACATCTCATCTGCAGTCGTTAGCGTCTTCGCATTCGCCTGGAAGTTTCTCTGAGCCGTCATCAATCCAACAAATTCATTCGCAATATCCACGTTTGAAAGTTCAATTGACTTAGAAAGAACTTCACCTCGTCCAGACTCACCAGGTTTCCCCATTGCTGCTTCACCAGAGTTTCTAGATTCTTTCATAAGGTTCTTACCGACTTTGAATAATCCTTCATTATTCTCAAACTTTGCTACTGCAATTTGAGAAATATCTCTAGACTCGCCGTTGTCATACACAGCAGTTAAAATACCCGCATCATTGAATGACATAGAAGCGAGTGTAGCCGCTGAGAAACCATCCTGAGAGTGCCTAGCGATAGCTGAAGACGATCCATACTGAGTCGACGCTCCAAGACCTTCTCCACCCTCAGCAATTGAATCACCAAAGTTGAATGTAATTTTTTGATCTGGCGCAGCCCCTTTATTAAAGTTAAATGAATTACTTCCTTCAACTTCTTCTTGTAGCTGTCCTTTATTATTGAAGATAATATTACCTTGGGCCATTTCAGAAAACTTACCTGGCTCCCCACCCTCAACGTCAGCCCCATCAACTACTGCTCTATACGTCCATTGATTGTCACCTGTTTTATTGTAGTACATAGTGACAAGTCTAGCCGTACCTATATTATCATATACTGTTACAGAATTTGAAAAGTTAGAAGTTGCATCAGGATCTGCAATGTTAAACTCTCTAATTTCTGCTCTTGAATCGAGGTTTAAATTAAAGTTTACTTTTTCGGAAGCTTGAGCTGGAATTGTCGTACTTCCAAGTTTAACTGGAGCTTCTTTATTAGTTATCTTACCTGTTTCATCTGCTTCAAATCCAACAACTTGATATCCATCAGTATTAACAAGCTCACCCTCTTTGTTAAAGTGAAATGAACCATCTCTTGTGAAACCTTTTCCAAATGGAGCATTAACTTTAAAGAAACCATCACCGTTAACAGCAAGGTCAGTAATATTATCAGTTCTTGCAACATCACCTTGAGTCATTAATGTTTTAATGTGAGCAAGTTTTGTACCCGCACCAAATTGATCACCACCATCAATACCTTTTAGAGAAGTTGCAAGCACATCTTGAAACTCTGCTCTTGAAGATTTGAAACCATTAGTACCAGCGTTGGCAATGTTATCACCAATAACACCCATACCCTGTCCAACAGCGTTTAAACCAGTTACACCAATGTTAAATGAACGTAAAATTCCCATGAAGTCCCTCCTAGACCTTGTATTAAATAAGAATATTTTTCGAAGGGTGTTTAGTAACTACAGACTAAACACAAGGCTTCCGGAAAGGACCAGCCATCAATCTTAAAATACTTAAACGATTACCGTCGAATCAATCTTGGTAAATACGTTTTCTAAAATATTATTTTTATCTATCGCCGTAACAATTCTATTCTTTGGAACGTCGACAATATAAGCGGCCTTATCTGTTATTACTAACGAATCTTGGCCACCTTTTTCTTTTAACTTCGCCATTGCGCCCTTCAACTTGAAGAACTCATCTGAATCCATTGATAAATTTCTTTCTTGTAATCTCTTAGCAGCATGAGTTGAGAGTTGAATCCCATGCTCTTTTCGCGTTTGATCAACTTGATCTTGAAGCAGGGCCTTAAACTCATCACCAGTTTTTCCCTGTCCAATTTTATTTTCTAAGTTAACTTTCTTATCCGAAGGTATCTTCGATACATTTGGAATTAGAATATTGTTAACGTTTGTATTTGCCATTTATTTTTGTCTCTTAGTTGACTTGCGACTCTATATTATTATAAGCCTGTGCAGCATTTTTCTTCAAGCCAGGAATATTTTTCACCTGTGCGTTATTTGCACCTTTTGCTAGTGCAAAACTTTCAACATCTCTAAGAAAAACTTTCTTTCCACGATCTAATTCTAATACTGCCTCACCATTTTCAAAATGAACACCAGTAACTAGTCCTGTAGATTTTGTTTCACCTTTAAACTTATTCATTGATTCATCATAAGCAGTAACATCAATTCTATAGTCACCTTTTACTGCAGGAGCACCGTCTAATTGCATTCCATCCCAATTAACAGACTGACTTCCTTCTCCCATTGATTCTTTTTCAATTTGAGAAATTAATTGGTTCTTACTATCATAAATTCTTACTAAAATATTCTTGGCCGATTTATTTAAATGAAACGGAAGTGTTGTGCTTCTACTTACTCCATCGTACTTAACCGACGTTCCTTTTGACATGACCTCTTTTCCAATAAAGCTTGCGGCCATAAATTTACTTTCAGTTGTATCATTCTTTTGCATACCATCCATTTTTGTATTCATGTTGGTAAGTTGTTCTAGTTGTGAAAATTGAGCAAGGTCTGCTGCAAATTGTTTCTGATCCATTGGTTTCATTGGATCCTGGTTAGCAAGCTGGTGAGAAAGCAATTTCATAAAACCGTCTTTACCAAGTTTATTATGTTCTTTAGGATCAACAAATTTTTGGTCAGGTCTAATTCCCGCCATATCATTTAGCTGATCACCAACATTTTGTTTTCTTTTATTATTACTAGATTTTTTAAGTGCTATACCATTGAATGGATTTGCCACTTGTGGTCTTCCGATCTCGGCCATTATGCCCCTAACCTTTCTCTATACATATTCCACATTTGCTCTCGTCTATCTCTTCTACCTTGATCGTGATTTGAAGAAGCTTGTTGACCATCATGCCTAGAGTGTTGACTTCCTTGTCCTTGATTAAACTGACGTTCACCTTTTTCTGAGGATTGAAGATTAAAGTCACTCCCCATAGAGATTTTAACATCACTTAATTTTACACCAGAATTCGATAAACTTTTAATCATTTCTACTTCATTTGACTTGAAGAATTGATGACCTTTATCCGAATTAGCGACAATTTCTAAATTGATTTGATCAGGTAATTGTCCCTTAGATGCTGTAACTTTTATATGTCCAAGAGAATCATGTTTAACGATAAGTTCAACATGCTCTTGTTTTTCTAATCTAGAAGTTGTGATGTAATTTGAAATTTTATCAATTAATTGCTCAGAATTAGCCGTATTAATATTAGAGAAATCTAGAACTTTTACATTTGCTTGATTACCAAATGAAGTCTGATTTCCAGTCTGAGATTGATTTGTTTGCATTAATACTGGAGATAGCGCTTCCATTGGAGAATTACTATTTAATCCCTCGAGAGAAGAAGTTGTCTCTCCTTGAAGCTTAGAAACTTTAACTTCATTACCTGAAATAAAAGGATTTTTACCCGAGAAAATATTATTGTTAATTGTATTCTGCTCTTTATTAAAAGCTAGAACCTTATTCTTTGAATTTGGAAAGAATGACTTCTTTTGATTAAGCTCTGCCATCTCTTTAGAATCAGCATTCATCACTTTAGCATTTGCCACAAAGTCTTCTGACGCTTGGAAATTACCTACTGCTACTTTATTAGAAGAATGTTCCTTTAAAGAGATAAGTTTCCCGTTGGTGATCTTTGGATCAATCTTTGTTTCTACAATTTCAGTTTCAGAAGTATTTTGTCCAATTTGCTCTGGGAAATTTTTTGAGTTTAATTGAGTTACGCCTTCCGTCTTTTTTAAGAACTTATCATTACCAATAATTTTTGAAAGATCTGATTTCTCTTGTCCACCAAGTTTGGTTAGAATGCCTTCAGAAGAAGTCTCTTTTACCATCTCTTCAGGAGATGTTACTTCTTTAGCAAGCTCTCCATCAAAAGCTTCAATGAAAGACTTTGCTAGGGCTTTTTTCTCTCCACCACTTAGGCCAAGATCTTGCGTATCAAGAGTTTCAATAAACTCTTCAGGTGTTACACCAGAGTTCGCAAGCGCCTTTGTTTCATTTAATAAAGAAAGAAATTCATTTGAAACCTCAGTGACTCCGCCCTGATTTGGCGTAACAAGCGCATTAGAAGCATCAGCAGTAGTAGCTTTCGCTCCCTGCGTTTGTCCTAAAATTGATTGTATTAAGTTTGAGTTAAATTGCATTTCTTTTATATTTCCTTTTCATTAAAAATTGGCACTACGCGCAACATACCTATCTTTTCATAGTTAGGTATTGTTTTTGAAGCCGGGCAGAAACTTCCTTATCCATCAAATTGAATATTTTCGATACCTTAGCAGCTTCAAGCTTTCCTAAAATTTGTACAGAAAGTGCAGTATCTTGTACTGAAAGAACATCTGCTGCATTTTGTGGCCTCATACCAGAGACAACATCAACCATATGATCAATCCTCTTTGTCTCTTTCGTGTCCACATCATCTAAGCATGAAATAAATTTTTCCTGTCTCTCATTAAAAGACTTTACTCTTTTTACAAAGGATTTCTCATTAATCTCTAAGCTCTGACGTTCTTTTTGAAGTTCTAACTCTCTCTTTTCAAGTTCACCTTCTTTTTTTAAAAGCTGATTTGAAAATTCAGTCATTTTAGAACGTCCGATTTTACGCATCTTCTTTTCCATTTCGTCCATAACTGCTTTTCTAAATTCTTCTTTAGTAAAGACAAGTTTATCAGACTCAATTTTCTTCTCTTGCGCGTAAGAGTTTTGAATAAATATAATTAATAACAAACCACAAATAACTTTCATGACTTTGTCTCCTTTAATAGTCTTCTGATTTGAACTAACTCATCAATATTTTCTTGAAACTTCTTCTCTACTTTCTTCTTATGTTCAGTAGACTTTTTTTCCTTCAAATTTTCGATGACTTTAACTTCACCTCTTGCTGTACCAAGCTCAACTTGTTTTTGATCAAATTTCTTCTGTAGAGCGTATAGGAGATTCTCTTTATTTTGAATATCTGCTTTCTTTGTTTTAATAAAACGTGGAAAGAATTTTACCATATCACCGCTTGTAGGATCAGCTAAGAAAGTTTCCTGAGCTTCATATGTCTCTACAATATTTTCATTAAGTCTTTTAATATCATCTTTAACATTTTGAATTTGAGTTAAAATTTCTCCAAGTTCGACTTTAAGTCTCTTCTCTTTGAATTCTCTAACTTTCAATAGTCCGTCCAGCTTAAACTTAAACTTTTGCATAATTACTCCTCACCTGGAGGGTTTAATGCATTCTCCGCTTTCCTTGCTAACTCTACCATTTGATCGTAGAGTTCTTCTATTGTTAGGAATTCACTCATTCCTTGAAATTGCTTTAGCAAGCCCATTAAATCATCATAGATTACGAGGGCCTTATCTACTTTAGGATTAGACCCTCTAGCATAAGCGCCAACATTTATTAAATCTTCATTTTCTTTATAAGCTGAAAGAAGATCGCGCAAATGAGAAGCTACAATTTTATGCTCATTAGTAGTTACTTTATTCATAACTCTGGACAGAGATTGAAGTACATCAATTGCTGGAAATTGATTTCTCGAAGCAAGCTCGCGGCTTAAAATGATGTGACCATCTGCAATTGCTCTAACGGCATCGGCAATTGGCTCATCCATATCACCACCTTCAACAAGAACAGTATAGATTCCAGTGATGGTTCCAGAGTTAGCTTTTGTACCAGCTCTTTCCATTAGCTTTGGAAGTTGAGCAAAAACAGAAGGTGTATAACCTTTCTGTCCTGGAGGTTCTCCAGCGCTTAGAGATATCTCTCTATTGGCCATAGCAAAACGAGTAATTGAATCCATCATCAAGAGAACATCATTATTATCATCTCTGAAAAATTCTGAAATAGTTGTGGCCACATAAGCGGCCTTCATTCTAATAAGCGGAGAAGTGTCAGAAGTCGCTACAATAACTACAGATTTTTTAACCCCTTCAGGACCAAGGTCAGACTCGATAAATTCAAGTACTTCCCTTCCCCTTTCTCCTATCAGCGCAATAACATTTACATCTGCACTAGAATTTTGAGCAATCATGCCAAGAGTGACGGACTTACCAACACCGGAACCTGCCATAATGGCCAATCTTTGCCCCTTCCCTGCCGTCATAAAGCAATTTACAGCGTGAACCCCAACATCTAGAGGCTCTTTAATTGGTGGTCTATCAAGAGGATTTAGGGCCGTCCCATATATTGATCTCGATTCCTCAATATCTGCGATAGGACCTTTCCCATCAATTGGGTTGCCTTGGAAGTCTATAACTCTTCCTAGCATATTCTTTGATAGTTTAATTGTTGTTGTTAAGTCTTTTAAATAAACTTTTGTTTCTGAATTGATACCTGAAATTTCATCATAAGGCATCGCCATACACTTATGTCCATTAATTGCGACGACTTCTCCTAGACATCTTTCTCCGTATTCAGTAACAAACTCTACATTACTTCCAATAACGGCACGGGATAGGTTTACTTCAAAAAGCATTCCTTTATTAGCAAAGACTTTTCCAATTTTTTGATAAGGAGTTGAGTATTCATAAGCCTTATGAATTGCGAGTAAATCTAATTCACCATCTTTACTCTGAGTCACTACCATTTTCCTCATTAGAATCACTTGCTGATTCTAATATTTCCATATCAATAGGGTTTTCTTGAGATAAACCAACCGTTTCAAATAATTTATCTAAACTCTTCATTTGCTCAGTAATTGTTCCATTGAGAATTCCCTTGTCACATTCAAGAACAATTCCTGGTCCATCAATATCATAGTCAATTTCAATTCTTATATTTGATAGCTCTCCGACTTTTTCCTGTACGACTTTTAAAACCTCAGGCATTTGTTCAAAAGATTTCTCGTCTACATGAACTAGGAGGTTGGATTTTGTTTGCATCTCAACAATTAGTTTTTCAAGGAGATTTTCAATATATTGACCATCGTCCTTTAATTCTCTAAGGATTACCCACTTTGTAAGCATTCTCACAAGAGAGTAAACTTGCTTCTTTTGATTAATAAGTAGATCGGATCGAGTACCTAGGACTTCCACGATCATATTCGTTAAATTTTGAAGTTTTTCCTCAGAGGAAACTCTATTTTGAGTAAATACTTCTTCTCGTCCGTTATTAACACCTTCATTAAAACCAGCATTATAAGCTTCTTGCCTTATTTCTTGAACTCTTCTCTCTACTTCTTGCTCTATTTTAAGTTCTCTTTCTTTAATGACTTGCTTTGTGATTCCTCTATGCTCTCTAACAATTGGAGCAATTTTAAATTCACTCTTCTCTGCATGAGTTCTTTCAATTTTTATAATTTCTTGGTGCTTCTGTTCTTTTGATGCATCAAATGTTCCAATTTCTGAAAACTCAAAGTTTGTCACATCGCCCGATACAATTGATGTAGAAGAAAATGATTGAAACTCATAATCTGTAACTTCACCAAATGAATTATTCTTATCGTTAGACATTCAATCTCCTAAGCGGCAATTTTATTAAACAAGAGCATCTCCGTCTCCACCTCTAGAAATGAAGGCCTTACCTTGAGACTCAAGTTCTTTACATTTTTGAACAATTTCAGATTGTGCTTTCTCAACATCTGAAAGTTTAGTTGGCCCAAGCGCATCCAAGTCTTCCTGCAGAAGTCCTGCTGCCCTATTAGACATATTCTTAAAGAGCTTTGCTCTAATTTCTTCAGGTGCTGTTTTAAGAGCAATAACAAGCTTCTGCTGATCAACTTCTTTAAGAAGTGACTGAATACCTCTATCATCAACATAAACAAGATCTTCAAATACAAACATAAGTTTTCTAATTTCTTCTGCAAGCTCTGGATCTTTCTCCTCAACTCTTCCCATAATATTCTTTTCAGAGTTCTTATCCATAAGGTTAAGCATATCAGCGATTGGTTCAACACCACCAAGTTGGTTAGTATCAATTGATCCAAGAGTTGAAAGTTCTGTCTTAAGAACATCATCAAGTTGAGCGATAAGTTCTGGTGAAACATAATCTAGATTTGACACTCTAAGAACAACTTCCGCTTGGAGTCCTTCAGGGAGTCTTCTAAGAACATCTACTTTTCTCTCAGCGTTTAAGTGAGCTATAATTAAGGCAATTGTCTGAGGATGCTCATTAATTAAGAAGTTAGCAAGTGTTCTAGTATCCACAAGCTCTAACGACTCAAGAGTATTAGAAGTTCCAACGTCAACAATCTGTCCGAGTAGTTGCTTAGCTCTATCTTCACCAAGAGCATTGATAATAAAGTCACGCCCACGGTTTTCAGAGAAGAGAAGGTCATTATCTTCATTTAAGTGAGAATAGAATTCTTCAAGTACTCTTTTGATCATCCAGATAGGTGCTTTATTAATTGATGACATAGCATTAATCATTCTCTTTACGTCATTATCACGCATATAAGAAAATATTAATTGGGTTGTTTGAACTCCAAGAGAACTCAAAAGTATTGCGGCCTTATCTTGCCCTGACAATAATGAGTATTCAATATCTGGTTCTAAACCTTGTTCTGCCATCGCTTTTCCCTATCTCTCTATTTATGCTATCTGCTTATCTGATTCTTGTGCATGAATTATTTCATGTATCACTTGTGCTGCTTTACTTGGGTTTCCTTCTACTAGAGATATAATTTTCTCACGTAGCATATTTCCTTCAATTTTCTCAGGATTGAGCTTCTCTTCAATTTGTGGAAGAGCATCCTCTAAACCTGGTAGTCTTTGATTTGCTTGAACTTTCTCTAACTCCTCAAGAGTTTTTGGTAGAAAGTCTTCAACAGTTTCAACTGTATTGTCAGTAACCCATTGAATAAATGGTCTCACAACTAAGAAGAAGAAGAGTGTTATCGCTAAACCTACAGTTAAGTACTTAACAATATTTTTAATAAGCTCTCTATTTTCTTTTTCTCTCATCATAGCTTCAATTGAGGCCATATCTTCTTGAGCAAACTCCATATTCTTAATTACAATTTGATCCCCACGCTTCCCATCAATCCCTAGAGTTGATGAAACAATGGCCGAAAAATTTGCAAGATCTGCTTCTGACCATCTTTCGTACTGAGTAGTCATTGCACCTGTTGCATCTTTTACTTGAACTCTTCTTCCATCAATCATAACAGCGGCACTAATTTTTCTTATTCCCGCAGTCGGATTCTTAGACTTTGTTACTTTTGAAGGAACATTGTAATTTCTTGTAGCAAGGGCCTTATCAACATTATTTCTAGTCTCTGGAATACCTGGTTGAGGTTGCTCTCCAGGAAGATTTGATCTAGCTCCAGGGATCCCCTGCGGAGAAGGCCTAGATCCATTCAGCTTTTGAGTATTTGACACTTCTGAAAGCACTGCCTTATTCTCACCATCAAATTCTGTTTTTGTTGAAACACTTTCTGTAAAATCTAAGTTTACTGTAACTTTAGCAATAACTTTTCCAGCTCCAACAACTTTAGAAAGGATATCTTCAATTTGTTTTTCGTACTTTCTATTTACTTTACCTTCTAGAGCCATTCTATTTGCAGTATAGGCAGTCATTGGATCACCAATATTCTCTGAAAGCTTCTTTCCTCTATCGTCTAAGATCACAACGTTTTCATTTCTCATTCCATCAATAGAACTTGATACAAGAGAAGCGATACCTTTAATTTCATCAGGAGTCAGTGTTACGCCTCTCTCCAAGTCAACGACAACTGACGCAGTAGGAGCTTTCTTTTCAGAAACAAATGGACTTGATTCAGGAATTGAAAGGTGAACTCTCGCTCTTTTTACACCTCTAATATACTTAATCGTCTTAATAAGCTCGCCCTCTAATGCTCTTTGCTTATTAACCTTTTGAACAAAACTTGTTGTCCCAAATGATTGCTTATCAAAAACTTCATATCCGACAGTTCCAGAGAAGTTTACTCCAAGTGTCGCAATCTCAAGCCTCCACTTATTAATAAGCTCTTCTGGAATACTGATCGTTTTCCCATCATTAGACATTTCATATGGAATTTTCTTCTCTTCTAAAAGAACAGCTATTTTCTTTGAATCTTCTCTATTCAGTTCTGTATAAAGGATATCCATTCTGGTCTTTGAAGCCCAGATGACGATTCCTACAAAACACGCCACAATAAAAGCAGCAATAGAAACTAGTCCAATTTTCTTATTCAAATCTAATGAATTAAAAAACTCTGTGAAATTCCGTGTGATCTTCTCTAAAAAATCTTGCAAAGGAATCCTCCTGAAAAATTAAGCTAGTACATCCTGTTCTAGCTTTAGTTGCCCCCAACTATTATATTTGCATTCTCATAACTTCTTTATACGCATCAATTACTTTAGTTCTAATCTGATTCATAGTTCTAAAGGCGATATCAGCTTTCTCTACTGACATCATAACTTCTGGTAAATTCTTAGTTTCACCAGAAGAAAGCTTTTGCATTGCCTTATTGGCCTCCGTTTGAAGACCGTTAACTTGTGCAATAGAGTTTGATAACATTTCACCAAAACTCTGCTTACTACTAGGACTTTCAATATCACCTATTGAAAGTTCATTAAAGTTAATAGATTTTGCCCCATCTAATTCAGCACTTTTAGTCCAGTCTTTTGAACTGTAATCATTTAAAATACTTTTCATAGATCCTACTGTTTCAATTGGCATAATCTACTCCCTCTTAGTTTCTACCAAGTTCTAAAGCCTTCATGGCCATATTCTTAGTAGTATTCATAGCATTGATATTGGCTTCATAAGCTCTTGAAGCCGATATCATATTTGCCATTTCTTCCATTACATTAATATCTGGATAAGCAACATAACCTTGATCATTAGCATCAGGGTGATTTGGCTCATACTTTAAGATAGGAGGTCTGTTAGTACTAATCACCTCTGTAGCTTGAACGGTTTGTGCTTTCTCATCAAGTTCGCCTTCTAGTATTTCAGAAAAGGTTTCTCTCGCAGGCTCTGAACCGAAAACAACTTCTTTACGTCTATAAGGGCCACCTTCAGCCGTTCTCGTTGTTTGCGCATTCGCAATATTAGAAGAAATAGAGGCCATTCGCTTTTTATTAGCAGCAAGGCCTGAAGAACTTATTTTTAATGATGTTAATAAATCCATTTATTCTCCTTAATTGCTTGAACCTACAGCGTACTTCATGAGTCCAAGTTTTTTGTTAATTAATTGCACAGTTGCATCGTATAAGATTTTATTCTCTGCCATTCGTGCTAATTCCGCGTCTCTATCAACTGTATTCCCATCATCACTTACAACACCATTTGGATCTTCATAGATTTCTGGTTGTAAATTATCAAATCCACCATTTCCAACATCGAAGTGACGGGAGTCTTCAGTATTGAGTTGTTGTTGGTCGTCTACGTCTAAAGCTCTTGCCAAGGCCGCTTCAAAGTCTACACGCTTTGATTTGTATCCTGGTGTCTCAGCATTTGCGATATTAGAAGTTATTATCTCCTGTCTCATCTGTCTGAAATTCAGTGATGACGCTAATGCTTTAAGTGTTTTATCGTTTACATCCATTACAACTCCTTAAACTATCTTAAGTTAACAAAGTATGCTGAACCATTATTTCTGTATTCGTTAATCTTATTTCTTAGTGTTCTAATAGATACTCCAAGAATCTTTGCAGCTTGAGTTCTATTTTCACTTGTATGAATAAGAGCTTTTTTGATTAATAATTTTTCAGCTTCTTTAAGTGACATCAATCTGATTCCATCAGAGTCATCATCACTCATCATGCTTACAGCTTTCTTCTCACCGATCTCTAGATCTGCTTCAGTAAGAACACCTGTTGAATTATTTTCAAGAGCGTTTTCAAGAACCGTTCTAAGTTCATTTACATTATGAGTCCAGTAATGTCCTAGGATCTTGTCCATTGCAGAGCTATCAACTGAAACAGAATCTTCTGAAAACTCTTGAACAAAGTGTCTTGCGATTTCTTCAAGGTCGGTAACTCTTTCTCTAAGAGGAGTAAGAGAAATTGCGTTTGAAGAAATGAAAGTATAAAGACCTCTGTAGAATCTTCCAGAACCTACTAACTTAGAAAGATTCTTAGTAGTAGTTGCAAGAATTCTTACGTCGATATCGTAGTCTTCTAATTCATTTAAAATTTTGTGAAGTCTCTTTTGGAATTCATCTTCAAGACAGTCAATATTAGCGAATACTACTGATCCACCATTTGCTGCTTCAAGAGCTCCTTTTACAAATCGTCCAGTCTCATCTTCTCTATGACCAAGGATTTGGTTTTCAACTGTTTGATCATCTGCAGAACAATCTACACAGATGTACGAGTTATTAGCTCTAGTTGAATTTTCGTGGATATAACGACTTAGCGCTCTTTTTCCTACTCCAGTTTCCCCTACAACAAGTACAGGCGCTTTTGTTACAGAAATATTCCTAGCTACCGAAATGGCCTTCGTAACTTTAGGATCTTTACCGAAAAGCTCAACTCTAACTGATTCCATTTGACCTCCTGTCAATGATGATCCATTCCTTGGATCGAAAATTATAAAGTTTTATTCTTAATTTTAAGCATACTAAGCTCACTTCGAGCCAAATTCTTGATATGCTCATCTACTCCATCATTTGAAATAAGAGCTTCAAGAATTTTCTTACCTTCATCATCCTTCTTATTATTTAAAAGAGAGAGACCTAATAAGTAATTTATTCTTCCTGAGTAAATTGACTTGCTAAACTCTTTCTTAAAATTCTTTATTTTTGATTCCATTACTAGAAAACTTGCGTCTGTTTCATCACCTGCAAGTAATTCAATATTTAAGTAAGAAACTTTCTCTCTTACTGAATCCATATATTCATTCTTATTCTTTAATCTTCTTGTATCTGAAAGTAATGCGTTTGCAACTTTTTGATACTTCTTTGTATCGCCTATTTCATAAAGACAGTCTGTATAAGCTTTTACAAGTTCAGCAACTTCTTTAGGATCTGTTATTGACTCATCTCTTCCACTTGAAAGAAATCTTTCAAATGCTCTTGATCCTTCTTTCCAATCACCAGTATGGTAAGCGAGAAGTCCCTGATAATAATCAAGCTTATCAATATTTGTTTTAGCCTTCTTTAAGCTAGCAATTTCTTTTTTTACAACGTCCCAGTTCTTCAACTTTAAGTTTCTAATAATTTGAAGCTCTGCTAGAAGTGATTTCGTATTAGCATGATTTGTTCTCTCAACCCAGATTGGAAATGTCTTAGAAACTTCAAACTCTGCTTTTGAAAACTTCTCATAAAGTTCATCAAATCCATCAATTAGGCCAAGTCTGATATAAGCATTTGCTACTAGAAAATTCATTTGAGGATCATTTGCAACTTTATCTACATACTGATCTTTATAAATTTCCCATGCCTTTATTACATTTGCATACTGTCCTTCATTAAATGAAGTTTCAATAACACCGTATACAACTTCTGCTCCGTCACTCTCGAATACTCTTCTATCAGTTGGAACCATAGACTTTAGAGGAAGAGCGTTTAAATAAGCAAGTGCCTCATCATACTTCTTTTCAACAATGAAAGTTCTAAGCCTTACTTGCCATAGAAGCTTCTTGAGATCTTTTTCTACTCTTACATTCTCAAGTCCCGAAGTTAAGAAGACCTTAACTTCTCTATCTGCTTCGGAAACGCTCTTTTTTCTTAAATTTCTAAGAGCAACATACCTAATTCTTGCTTCAAAACCAATTTCTACATTTTGAGATCTATTGATTGCATTCTTATAAAGCTCAATCGATTCTTCAAAGTTTTTCTCTTGAATTTCCCAGCACTGAGCAATTCTAATTCTCGCTTCAGAACTCTTTGTATGAAATGAGTAGTCTTTTAAAAACTCATCATAAATTTTAGCCGCTCTAGCATAATTAGAATTTCTAAAGTAAGCCTCAGCAACGTTATATAAAATTACTGGATGAACTGGCTTTACTAGGCTCTTTTCATTTTTCTCATAAAGCTTGATCACTTCTTCCGACTGTTCAAGGCTTAGGTATGTATACAATTCGTAAGCTAACATTACTTGTTTTGGAAGAATCTTTTGGATTGTCTTTTCTTTAAGTAATTCTTGAACTTTCTCAACTTGCTTTAGCTTTGCAAGGTTATATAGTATTCCCTCTGCTGCAAAGTTTGATTCTTCGTAATCATGACTTTCTTTAGAGTCTACATAGTACTTCTTTGTAAGTTCTAAACTCTTCACATAATCATCTGCTTGAATATAATAAGGAATTAAATACTTATAAATACCACTTCTAAGTTCATAGTTTTTAGACTTTAGAAGAATATTTTCAAACATACTAATGCTCATCTTAACTGGCTCTGTATTACCTTTAGAAAAATTCTCTCTTAGAATTGCATTCGCTTTCATAAATTCATTCGTATCAAACTCAGTACTTTCTCCGTACTTCTTATTAAATAGTTTAATCGATTTATACATTAATCCCCATTTCTTCTTTCTAAAGAGATTAATAGTTAATTGCATGTGTGCTTCTGCTTCACTCTTAGAAACATCTCTATTCTTAAGCTTGTAGAAGTATTCCGGAGTCTTGCTATCTAGATTAATGATCTTTTTTAACTTTGGAGCAAGTGGGCTATAGTCCCAAATAAAAGATGCTCCATATCTAAAGTCTCTGTAAGGAGAATTTACTTCAGGGTTTACAGTCTTTTGTACAATTACTTCTTTAGAAGGTTTTGCAACAGTAGACGTTTTCTTAGTAACAACTTTTGGTGCTACTACTTTAGCTGGAGCCTCAGCTTTGCTAATTGGATTACTCTCATTACTTTCTTCTGTCCAAAAATCTACAACTAACTTCTTATCTCTATCTTTATAGAAGCTAAATAACTCCACTGCATCTGACTTAAGACTTACCTCAATCTTAGAGCTATTACTCATCTCAGAAGGTCCTACGGCCTTAATAGAAGTGATGTACTTCCCATCTGGATCAATTTCTTTAATAGCTTGTTCTAATTTGATGTAGAGCTCTGTGTTTAAAGTTTTAAATTGAACTGTGTCTTTATTCTTCTGTATTTGAACGAGATCTTTTGGCGCGAAAATATTCCACCTAAGATGTGTTGAACCTTTTTCTTGGACAATAATTCCCGCTCTTACATTTAATAATGTAAAGAAGGTTAAAAGTGTCAAAGTTTTGAGCTTGATAGGCTGCATAGTAATAGAAACTTCCTGTTTCAAGTTAATGCTACCGCGATTGGCTAAATTAAATGTTCATCCTAAACACCGAACTCCATCGCACAAATCTATTCTACCTTTTTTTGAAATTTTTTAAAGGAAAATTTTTCCAATAGGCTATTTTTTCCCCACAAAATTCTGACAGGGGAAAAATGGGTCGCATAAATGAATACTTAGAGGAATTTAGGGCCAAAATGCCCTAGCTAAAAACTACAGTACTCCTACTGAGGATAGTAGGAGCCTTATGAATTATTTATTGGAAATCAATCTGTTTCTTTTTCATTTTTTCAATGAGTGTTGTTCTATTCATTGAAAGAAGTTTTGAAGCCTGATTCTTATTGCCAGAAGTTTTAGAAAGCGCCTGGAGAATAAGTGAATCTTCAATACTTGAGAGAGCTTGCTTTAAATCAATACCTGCTTCAGGAAGAGAGATTAAACTATCGTAAGAGCTTAGGTACATAGGAGCTCTTTCTAGAAACTTAATAGGTAGATCGCTAGGACGAATAACACTTCCACCTCTAAGGATAACAAGTCTCTCCATTAAGTTCTCTAACTCTCTTACGTTTCCTGGCCAATCATAAGCAAGTAGAAGTTCAAGAGACTCATCATCAAATTCAATACTATTTCTTCCATCTGCACTTACAAATCGTGATAGAAAGTATGAAATAAGAAGGGGTATATCTTCTCTTCTTTCGCAGAGAGAAGGGACCTTAATAGGAATTACATTTAATCTATAATATAAATCCTCTCTAAAATTTCCTTCTTCAACGTGCTTTTCTAAGTCCCTGTGAGTGGCCGTAATAATTCTTACGTCAACAGGTGTTGTCGTCGTACTTCCCACTCTCTCAATAACTCGTCCCTGTAAAACTCTTAAAAGCTTCACCTGCAGAAGAAGTGGCATATCGCCAATTTCATCTAAGAAAATTGATCCTTTGTTTGCCAGCTCGAAGCGTCCCTTACGACTTGAAATTGCTCCCGTAAAAGCACCCTTTTCATGACCAAATAACTCACTCTCTAAAAGCTCACCAGGAATCGCTCCACAGTTTACAGAAACCATAGGATTATCAACTCTTGGAGAAAGTGAATGAATCGCCGTTGCTATAAGTTCCTTACCTGTTCCAGAAGGACCATTAATAAAGACTGTCGAGCCAGAGGCCGCAACTTTTTCGATACGCTCAAAAACTTGTTTCATTTTTGGTGCTCTACCAATCATTCCGCAGAACATATCATCTTCAGTCGGTGCTTCAATTTTGAAAGAGCTCGTAAGTCTCTCTTTTCTTCCTCCAACTTCAACTCTTGGTGCTTGCACTTTAAAATCTGTCTCTTTAAAGCCGAGCTTTGTTACGGCTGCCTTAATAACAAGGTCAGAGAGAACATCTAGCTCAAAGGGTTTTGTCAGATAGTGAAAAACACCTTTCTTTGTCGCTGTAATCGCCGTCTCTATTGAAGCAAACCCAGTCATAACAATTGGAATGAATTTATGTCCTTTCTCTTTTAGTAAATCAATCAGAAGCAGGCCATCGGCCCCTCCATCATCGAAACTAATATCAGTAATCAATATGAATTGACTCTTCGAAGCTCTTTCATTAATTGCAGTAATTGCTGCGGCCGGTTCAGAGAAGTAATTAACTTCAAGGCTTAATTTCTTTTGTAAAAACTTTCGTATTGTTTTTCCAAAGATTAGGTCATCTTCAACTAGAAATATTTCAGGTAAGCTTACAGAATCTTCATCGTTTTCATATGAATCGTGAAGAAATTGAAATTCGTTCAAAATGACTCTCCTTAGTGACCGAATTCTCTAAAAGAGAAATTTCGATATAAAAATCGTAGCGAAGAAGCGATCTAGTGTCAATTTCTCAACACCGTGGAAATACTTTCCATACCTAACGAAGTCTTACATTTACGGAAAATTTACTGACTAAATTGAAGAATCTGTTGCACCGAAGCATCTGGCCCGCCAACAACGATCCAGTAAAGAAGTAAAAGCAATGCTAATAGACCTACGAAGCTAAAAACTGCTGAGACAATTCTTATATCTTTAATCCAATAGGTATAAGTAAAGTACCCGGCGATGAATATAACTGGTATCGACCAAAAGGGAGTGTAACGAATAACAAAGAAAACTATATCCATCTGATAATAGTAAGCTCTTAATAAAAAAAAAGCCAGTCCGAGGACTGGCCTTCAAGATCTTTATTTAAAATAGTTTCTAGAACATGCCTTTAAGTTGATCTAAGTAAGTTAAATTTTCCCATGGAAAAGATGTCTTACTCTGTCTACCGAAGTGTCCGTACGCTGCAGTTTCAGAATAGATTGGTCTTAAAAGATCAAGTCTATCGATGATTGCTTTTGGCTTCATATCAAAAATTTCATTAACAGCTCTATTAATTGCAGAAATATCAACTTTTTCAGTACCGTAACAATCTACTAGAAGAGACATAGGCTCTGCTACACCAATTGCGTAAGCAACTTGAACTAGAGCTCTATCGGCTAGGCCTGCGGCCACTACGTGCTTAGCAATTTGTCTTGTAGCATAAGCAGCTGATCTATCTACTTTAGAAGGATCTTTTCCAGAGAATGCTCCTCCACCGTGAGCGCCGTGTCCACCGTAAGTATCAACAATAATCTTTCTACCAGTAAGGCCGCAATCACCCATTGGCCCACCAATAACAAATTTTCCAGTTGGATTAATAAAGTATTTAGTGTTGTTATCCACAAGATCAGCAGGGATAACCTTATTAATCACTTCTTCTCTAACAGCCTCTTGAACTTGCTTTAGAGTCATATTCTCAGAATGTTGAGTAGAAAGAACGACTGTATCGATTCTTGAAACTTTTCCATCAACATACTCTGCAGAAACTTGAGTCTTACCATCAGCTCTTAACTCACCAATAGTTCCGTTCTTTCTCACTTCAGATAATCTCATTGCAAGTTTGTGAGAGAGATCAATTGTTAGTGGCATAAAGTTCTCTGTTTCGTTAATCGCATAACCAAACATTAAACCTTGATCACCAGCTCCCATCTCAGTGTAAGTACCTTCCCCTACATTTACGCCTTGAGCGATATCTGGAGACTGCTTATCAAGAGCAACCATTACAGAACAAGTATTGCAATCAAACCCTTTGTCAGAGTGATCATAACCAATTTCTCTAATTTTATTTCTTACAACTTCTTGAAAGTCGATATTTGCTTTAGAAGTAATTTCTCCAGCAAGAACAACCATTCCAGTTGAAATCATCGTTTCACATGCAATACGTGACTCAGGATCTTGTGCAAACATTGCGTCTACGACAGCATCAGAAATTTGGTCTGCCATCTTATCAGGGTGCCCTTCAGTTACGGACTCTGATGTAAATACATAATTTTTTAACATATATACTCCAGTAAATAGATTTTATTAAATAAATAATACACTAGTAACTGAAAGAATATACTCTCATAAATATGTATTCACAACCAATTTATATAGATTTAAAGGGGGTGTTCAAAATATCTAAAGTAATGACGATTCCTATATTTATAGAAGTGAGTACCATTTCTATCAGTGACGTATGTGCTTTTCTTAAACTTAATAACTTGAAAAGTATCTCCCTCTTCAGTCTTGAAGTCATAGAGAAATTCGTACTTACCTTTTTTGAATAAGCTTTTTAAATAATTACTCCTCTTCACCTTTAAGCCAGGGCGTTCAGCAACAGGAACAAAGTTTAACCATATCTGTGCCATATTCACTCTTCCAAGCATTGAAGCCCTAGAGAAGTACCTAAGAGCATGGAAGTTTACATTTGGTTTCTGCAAGAGGGATAGAGCAATGGAGATATTCTCTCTTCGTAGAAATTTCCCATTCCTTGTCATATCGGGACAATAAATTCTTAAGTTTCCAGGAATAAAGAAATAAGTAAAAGAGAACTCTCCTTCTTTAAACATAACATTTAGCCAAGGATTTTTTTTGATTTCTTCTTTTGAAAGTTTTAAATAGTCAAAAATCGCTTCATCAGATTCAATTGAATTATACTCAGGGTCAGTCAGACGATTTATTACGACTTGAGTAACATCTCTTCTTTCGAGGGCGTCTCTTCCGTCAAGACCACCAACTTCATTAAAGAGGATTGTATCAATAGCATATAGGGCCTGCATGAGAGTTGATTGATTCATCCAAAACTTATATGAATCTGCTTCTTTTTTTAAGACATAGTCCTTTAAAATATAACGACCTTTCGCTCTATTTTGTAAGAGGTTATCCGTAGAGAAAGCGTGTCCCTTATCGCTAACTTTCCCATCTCTAAGCATTTTGTAAAATTCAATTCCACGCTCAACTCTCTCACTCCACTCACCAAGTCTAATGAATTGATTTCTCGGCCTTGCTTTAAGATGCCACTTTATTGCATCAAAAGTAGCTTTCATATCAAAACGAAAATCTTCCGTAATGAAATCTGTATTCTTATTTAGATTTAGATATATAGAATCTATAGTCGCCCTAAGAAATCGATCACTCTTCTTGTGATTAATATCTTGGGCTCCGTCTTGAACGATTTTTCTAAAGAAGTAAACTTCATTGGATTTTCTTTTCCCAGCAACATCTTCCGAGCTTTTATACTTGTCATAACTCACTCTTAAATCAAAATGATCGACAGGAAATTTATACGAATGAAGAAAGCTCAAAGACTCAAGATATTTTTTAAGATTACTTCTAAAAGATATTAATTTATATTTAGAATTATTTCTTATTTCGTCTTTATTCTTTTGAGTCTGGCTTAGAAATAGTTTTTTCTTATACAGAAGAAGCTCATTAAACTCCTTCTCAAGTTTAATGAGTTCAGCGTACTCTGGTTTAAAGTGCTTTTTCTTTTCAACAATTTTTCTCTGAGAATCGATCCACTTCTTCTTGGCTTCAATTTCAGGAATGAAGCGATTAACCGTCGCTTTATCTAGTTTTCCATCAGGTAATAGAGGAATGAAATTACCATTTCCTCGAAAGTTCTTATACTTACTCCAAAATTCTTCCTCAACACCACCTTTGCAATAAGTTTTTGAGAAAGAGTTTAATTTCTTCAAATAAAGATCGAGAGCTTTCTTTTCTGAAATTTCAATAGACATGACCTGTGAAGATATTTTCTCACCTTCACCAAATATATTTGGAGAGCAAAACAAGTAAATTAATATAAAGAAGTAAAACTTAAACATTCTTCTTTAGTTCATTTACAAATTCAGATTGCCACAATCCAAGACAAGTCCCATTACTAAGAATAAGAAGAATAGTGTCTTGATCACAAATCGCATCAATTTCTTTTCGAAGTTCACAGAGATCACTATGAACGGAGCCCATAATCCCCTTTTCTTTTAAAGAAGAGATTATTGCTTCACCGTTTAAATCACTTGTTCCTTTCACACTAGAGTGCCTAGAGGGCCTAGCAAAGAGAACATGATCAGCTATTGATAATGCTGTTGTAAATTCGTTTTGAAAAATACTACTTCTAGCAGTCGCCGAGTTAGGTTCAATAACTACCTTAACTTTCTTATTAGGATAGAGACTTTTGATCCCTGCTGTCGTTAATTCAACTGCTCTCGGGTGATGAGCAAAGTCATCAATAACAACTGCACCTTTATAAGTACCACGAACCTCTTGTCTTCTTCTTACTAGTAATAAATTAGAAATAGCTTCATCTAATTGATTAGCTTCCACTCCCTCACTCAAGGCAAATAAGAGCACAGAGGCGAGGTTTAGAATATTATGTTTTCCAACGAGATTAGTTGAAAAAGAAATATCTTTATTCTTCCAAGAAAGAGAGAACTCCGTCCCCTTCTCTATCACGCTGGATATCTTAAGAGATTCATCTCCATATGGAATGAGATTTTCAGCTTCAAAGTTCTTCTCGTATTCACTGACTAATTCATTCGTTGCCTTGTAAGTGCAGTCGTAAATAAATTTGCCTTTAAAATTATTCAACATTGCTCTAAATTCGTTTTTAATATCCTCAATATCATTAAATATATCTGCGTGATCAAACTCAAGAGAGGTCAAAATAAGTTGATCAATAGAGTAAGATCTAAATTTAGAGATTTTTTCGAAATAAGCACTGTCATATTCATCTGACTCAATAAAGAAGTACTTCCCGTCACCTAAAGTTGAAGACATTCTTCCCTCGACAACTCCTCCAATAAAATAACCTGGCTTAAACCCTAGCTTTTCAAAGACTTGAGTCATTAAGTATGTAGTCGTCGTCTTTCCATGAGTTCCAGCAATACCGACAACATTTACATCATCTAAAACGAGGGCCCCAAGGGCAGCGGGAAAGCTTGTAAATGGTGTACCAATTTCTTCAAGCATTCTAGCATCATCACTCATTCTTGGGACAACATTCCCTACGACAATGAGATCAAATGAGTTTAAGTAATCCATATCAAAGTTTTCGAGATTATGAAGAGGGATTCCCGTAGATTCTAAGTAATTACTCACAGGAGGATAAAAGGTTGCGTCTGCCCCTTCAACAATATAGCCCTTCTCACGAAGTAATCCTGCACACGCTCCCATACCTGTCCCACAAATACGGTACATGAATATTTTCTTTATCTCACTCTTCTTAAGTTTTAATTCGTCGTGAGAAATTTTATTTACTAAATTCATAATAATCCTAAATAATAAAAGGAGCTCATAGCTCCCTTTATTATACACAAGAATATTATTTTGTAGAACTTAGTTAGTCGATGTTTATCCTTCTTGAAATCATCTCCTCAGTAACCTCTTCAAACTCTGAGACTTTTGGATCCTTAACCACAAGTAACTCACTTGGGTTCTTCGGGTTTCTAAAATAAGAAACTGCAATATCTCCATCGTCTTTCAAGATTTGTACTACCATCACAGAGTCAGGGTCGGCCGCACCAATTCCCATAACCTCTTGTTGACGACCATACTTATAAGAGAACTCTGGTCTTACTTGTTTTAATCTTCCAAGATCAACATCTTTATTCGCTCTTCGAACACCAATTAAAACTCTCCCCTTTAGTTGATCTTTTAGTTTTTCAATTACGTCAGCATCATTTTGCATTCCATAGGTAACTTGAACTCTCTTTCCGGCATCATCTACAATTGAAAATTGCATCGCCCCCATGGCAAAGGCCTTTCCAACCTTTCTATCTTTTGATGTTGAGTATCCATAACTCGTCCCATACTGAGGCCCTGTCTCTGAATGATCCTTCGCCATTTGAACAAGTCCACCATGATAGAGATCGTCGTTGTAGCGATCAAAGTCAGCTAAAACAATTTCTTTCATTTGTTTTTGAGACATATTTCCTCTGATCTTTTTAGCTACATCGTTAGAAGTCATCTGCGGGTGAATTTCTCTAAATATTTTTAATATTTCACTTTCTTCAACATCTCTTCTATAGGCAAGCCCTCTCCATACAACACTATCCTGATACCATAGGGCCATCTTAGCGTCCCAGTCCTGAGAGTTTCTAAAGGCACCTTCTCCAAATGTTGCCTTAAAATCTCTATCAACAAATGCTAGATTAACTTCTTGAAGACCTTCTTTTTTATGAGTGAAGTCTACTTTTACAGTTTTTAAAAATCCCTCATATTTTTTATTAATACCAAGTAAGGTTTCATGAGGACTCTTTTCAATTTTTTTAATAAGAGTAGGATCTTCCTCCACCATATAAGAAACAAACTCCATATACTGTCGAGGGTCAACATCTGCAACACGAGCATTTTCTTTCACTGCTTTAGAGCTATACTTTTTAGCATCAATACTCGCACTTCTAATTGTATACGGAGAAAAAAGCTCTGGTGAATTCTCTACTGGTAAATTTAATTCTAGTCTATTTGTTATATCTTCATAGAGACTATTTGTTGATTCCATTCCCTTAACGACCTGCTCTCTCCAAACTTCAATTGGAGAATAAAGGTCCATATTTGGATCAGCAATTCTTGAAGGAGGAAGTCCTTCCTTGATAAGAGCATAGTTTAAAATAAACTCTCTCGTTGTTCTACCATTTCCATTTCGAAATGGATGAATAGAAACCATATCTCTTTGAAAGTTTACAACGAGTTCAATATAGTCATTTATTTTTTCTTCTGTATCCAAAGACCCAAGAACTCTTCTTGATTCATTAAACCAAGAAAATCTCTCTTCTGCTAATGCTTCGACAAGCTGAGGCATTAAATCATCTTCTGATATTGATCTATCTCCCCCCTGAAACGCCTTAACCTTTTCAAAAACTTCAGCATGAGTTGTTTCAATTCTAGAGAGAGCGTCCTCCTTGATATTGGCAGGAGTAGGATAGTTAATTGTTCCTTGAAATCTATTTGCACCATCTTCGGTAACAGTTCTAGACTTAGAAAATCCAAGATATGGATTATCTTCTATATTCTTTAAAGCATCTTCAGTTACGCCTCTTCCTCTTTCATTTCCAATAAGTGCCACTTTTCTAATTGTACCAAGTTCTTCATCTTTAATTTCTTCCACACCATTTTTCATCATTACTGTGTGAACTTCTTTAAAAGATTCAAGATTGTAATCTGGCTGATTAGCAATTAGATATTTTCTAGCATCAACAAAGTTTTCAAATGCAGCCTCATCCCACTGAGGAGCTGCCGCAGCACCTCTTCCTCTTAAGAAGTTTCCTACCCTTCCGATAGCTTCTCGAACCTCTCTGCGGCCTTTATTAAAAGCATATGGGTACTCAACATTGGAAAGTTTCTTATGGCCTTGAAAGACTTCTTCCAGCTCTTTTACCGTATAATTATAGTCAATGAAGTGAATACTCTCGATAGCATTCGTCACACCAATTCTTTCGGTCTCATCAAAATTTGAAACACTTGTCAAAAGCTTTGCTCTTCTATCAGAGAAGCTCGCCTTAAAGAATTGCTCTACAACATTTCGACAGGACTCAGATGCAGCCGCAGGGTATCTTAAAACATAGTTCTTGGGCTTACTTTTAACTGAATAAAAAGTACTCGAGTGGGTACAGCTAAATGTGAATAAGGCCGCAATAAGTAAAAGAATGAACTGTTTGTGCATTAGATAATCCTCCGTCTAGGAGTCTTATCGGATATTTAAGGAATTTCCTTTATATATTTCAAGGTACGTAAATCATTGATTTTACGAACTCCATATTTGACTTCCAAGCGTCTTGCGAAGCTCAGTTAACCCTTTTCTGTCATACCAATAATTCTGAGTCGCATTGGTTAAAATTACAGATCCTCGAAGCTTCTCGACATCTATCCAGATAGAAGTTCCAGTAAAACCCAAATGCCCAAATGTGCGCTTTGAGCACCCTGATCCGGCCAAACTTGTATCTGGCTCAGTTACCGTATCCCATCCATAGAGAAAACGGTCAAAAGAGGTATTTGAAAAAGCTTGATCCATAAATTTAACCAAGTCGTAAGATTCATTTAAGTTTAAAAGGCTCTTACAAATTCCATCAATGCTGGCAAATAACCCTGCATGAGAAACTTTCTCCCTCAGATAGAATGCATTATCATCGTGAACTTCTCCTTGAATTCTTTTCCCATGCCTAAATCCAGTAACAGGGGATCTAAGTTGGTCTACAAGTTCAGTCCAATGGAACATTTCTTCATCAAAGTACTCAGAACAAATATCGTAGAGATTTCTCTTAAAGGAGTCTTCTATTTCAATCATTGCTCTAAGTGCGGAGTAATCAGAATAAAGAGTTGGTGCTTCAGCAATATTAAAGCTGCTAATATACTGCCTCCAATTCTTAGGAGAAATTCTCCCCCCCGAAGTGAGAGAGGCTCTATGATTAAGTAAGAGAATCATATCATTCGTAAATTTACTTGGATCTACAAGATAGGTACTAGCAAGAGTGAGTGGTTTTGTAAGTGAAGCAAGATCAAAGAAATACTTTCCAGACTTATTAACAAATTCTCCCTCGTGCCACTCTAGAGAATTATACTTAGCATTTTTAAAGTCAATCACTCCGACTGCAATACAGTCGAAGTGCTGCTTAGGCATCAGCCTACTAATTATTTCTTCTACTTCTTTCATTTACTTCTTAGAGCCGCTTGAGCTGCTGCTAGTCTAGCAATTGGTACTCTATAAGGAGAACAACTTACATAATCTAATCCGATTTCATGACAGAACTGAATTGATTTTGGTTCACCACCATGTTCACCACAAATTCCAACGTGAATTTGTGGATTTGATTTTCTTCCCTCGACACAAGCATGATTTACAAGAAAGCCTACGCCTTCTCTATCAAGAGAAACAAATGGGTCTACGGTCATCAGCCCACCATTAACATATTCCGGAAGAAACTTACCAGAATCATCCCTTGAAAGCCCAAAAGTTGTTTGAGTTAAATCATTAGTTCCAAAAGAGAAGAAATCTGCTTCAGGAGCAATTTTTCCAGCTGTAATGGCCGCTCTTGGAAGCTCGATCATTGTACCAAGCTTATACTTAACCTCTGTTTTCAATTCTTCAAAGACTAAATTAATTTCTTCAATACATTCTCTTTTTAGAAGAACCAGCTCACCCTTTAAAGAAATAAGAGGGATCATTATCTCGGGAAAAACTTCTACTCCATTCTTCTTACATTCAATTGCAGCTTCAATAATTGCTCTTGTCTGCATTCTGTATATTTCAGGATACGTAACCCCAAGCCTACAACCTCTATGTCCAAGCATTGGATTAAATTCATGAAGCTCTTCGCATCTCTCATTAATTAACTGCACATCAAGCTCAAGATATTCAGCAAGAGCTTCTCTATCTTCAGTTGAGTGAGGGAGAAATTCATGAAGAGGAGGGTCAAGGAGCCTAATGTTTACAGGCTTCCCACTCATTGCAGTGAAAATCCCAATAAAATCTTCTCTTTGAAAAGGAAGTAACTTCGCGAGGGCCTTCTCTCTATCTTGTAAATCTTTTGCATAGATCATTTCACGAACAGCTAAAATTCTCTCTGCTTCAAAGAACATATGCTCTGTTCTACAAAGACCAATTCCCTCAGCTCCAAAATTCTTAGCTGTAAGGCTATCTTCAGGATTATCAGCATTGGTTCTTATTTCTAATTTTCTAAATTCATCTGCCCAACTCATAAAGAGAGCAAAGTCTTCTGAAATTTCAGCAGCAATTGTTGGAACTTTTCCTTCAATAACTTCACCAGTAGCTCCGTCAATTGTTAGAAAGTCCCCTTCTTTATACTCTTTACCATTAATCCTTAAGACCAATTTAGAATAATCTATTTGAAGGCCAGAACAACCGGCTACACATGGCTTCCCCATTCCTCTAGCAACAACAGCCGCATGAGACGTCATTCCACCTCTAGCTGTTAAGATTCCCTCAGAAGCAACCATACCAGCAATATCTTCAGGACTTGTCTCTTGCCTAACCAACATTACCTTTACACCACTCTCATGCAGAGCTGTTGCCTTTTCCGATGTAAAAGTAATAACTCCACATCCAGCTCCAGGAGACGCCGGTAAGCCTTGGGCAAGAACATTCTTATGAGCACTCGGATCAAGTCTTGGGTGTAAGAGTTGATTTATATCTTCTGGATTAATTTTAAGAATCGCTTCTTCTTTAGTAAGTATTTCTTCATTAACTAAATCCACCGCAATCTTTACTGCGGCTGCGGCGGTTCTCTTTCCATTTCGAGTTTGAAGAATAAAGAGTTTATCTTTTTCAATTGTAAACTCAATATCCTGCATATCTTTGTAATGAATTTCTAATTTTGTATATACTTCTACTAACTCGTCATAAACAATAGGCATCGCCTCTTGAAGAGTGACAAGGCTCTTATTCGATTCATTCTTTGAAAGGCTATTAATTGGTTGAGGTGTTCTAATTCCTGCAACAACATCTTCCCCTTGAGCGTTAATAAGAAACTCACCAAAGAACTTCTTCTCGCCAGTGCTAGGATCTCTTGTAAAGCAAACTCCTGTGGCACAATCGTCACCCATATTTCCAAAGACCATGGACTGAACATTTACAGCCGTCCCCCAATTATGCCCGATATCGTTAATCTCTCTATACTTAACTGCTCTTGGATTATTCCAAGAACCAAATACTGCAGAGACAGCTCTCCATAATTGATCCATTGGATCTGTTGGAAATGAAATACCTGTTTCCTCAAAGATTATTCTCTTATAAACTTCAACTAACTCTTCAAGGTCACCCGCAGAGAGTTGTGTATCTAACTCTACTTCCCTAGCTTCTTTTAGGTCTTCAAGAGTTGACTCCAAGATCGCAACATTGAAACCCATGACAACGTTGGCATACATTTGAATGAATCTTCGATATGAGTCCCAAGCGAAGCGAGGATTCTTAGTAAGTTCTGCAAGACCTAGAACAGATTCATCATTTAAACCTAAGTTTAAAACCGTATCCATCATTCCAGGCATTGAAACTCTTGCTCCAGAACGTACGGAGAAGAGAAGAGGATTCTTTATATCTCCAAACTTCTTTCCTGAAGTTTCTTCGACAATTTTCAAGGCCTCTAAGACTTGATCCTTAATTTCTTGATTAATTGTGTTGTTATTTTCAACAAAGTCCAAACAAGCTTCTGTTGTAACAGTAAAGCCAGGAGGAACAGACAGTCCAATGGAAGACATCTCTGCAAGGTTCGCCCCCTTGCCTCCGAGTAGATCCTTCATTTCCTTATTACCTTCAGTCTTCTCAGAACTGAAGCTATAGACCCATTTATTCTTAGTTGCCACAAAACCCTCCTTGGGTGGTTGAAACTAATAAAAAATAAAAGGAGCGAAGTCGCTCCCTAGAATTAAAAACCTAATTTATCTCTTAAATATTTGTCGAGTTGATCAATCGCCACTCTTTCCTGCTGCATAGAATCTCTATCTCTTACAGTTACAGCATTATCGTCAAGAGTATCAAAATCAAACGTCACGCAAAGTGGCGTTCCAATTTCATCTTGTCTTCTGTATCTCTTTCCTATTGATCCAGCCACGTCATACTCGGTCTGATAATTTCTTTGGATTTTCTCAAATAATTCTCTAGCAGGTACATCTAACTTTTCTTTCTTAACGAGAGGAAGAACTGCCACTTTTACAGGAGCAAGTTTTGGATGAAATTTCATCACAACCCTTTCATTCTCTTTATCACCTTCATTTTCTAATCTATAAGCGTCACAAAGAATTGCTAATAAAGCTCTGTCACAACCAACAGATGTTTCTAGAACGTAAGGAAGATATTTCTTATTTCCATCTTCAGTATCAAGATACTTTAAATTCTTTTTCGAAAACTCTTCGTGCCTCTTAAGGTCGAAGTCCGTTCGAGAATGAATCCCTTCCATCTCTCCCCATCCCATAGGAAACTCATATTCAATATCTGTTGCAGCGTCTGCATAGTGAGCAAGGCTATCAGGTCCATGTGGTTCCCAGCGAAGCTTCTCTTCACGGAGTCCATTATCTAAATGCCATTGCCAACGAATCTTCTTCCAGTCTTCCATTGCATCTAACTGAGTTCCCGGCTTCACAAAGAATTGCATTTCCATTTGTTCGAATTCACGCGTTCTAAAAATAAAATTCCCTGGAGTAATTTCATTTCTAAAGGCCTTACCGATTTGTGCAATTCCAAAAGGGAGCTTCTTTCTCATTGTCTGTTGAACATTTAAGAAGTTCACAAAAATTCCCTGCGCAGTTTCAGGTCTTAAGTAAACTGTAGAAGA
Organism: Halobacteriovorax sp. JY17; assembly: GCF_002753895.1. Taxonomy (NCBI): domain Bacteria; kingdom Pseudomonadati; phylum Bdellovibrionota; class Bacteriovoracia; order Bacteriovoracales; family Halobacteriovoraceae; genus Halobacteriovorax; species Halobacteriovorax sp. JY17. The sequence continues at coordinate 121,979 of NZ_NJER01000003.1, forward strand.
GCTATCTGTTACAGCTCCCATCTGGGTATTGAACATTAAGTTAAAGTCTCTTGGCTCAGTGAAGTCAGTAGCTCCACACTTAGCACAAGGCTTAGACGTATCAATTTGATCTTCTCTATATCTTTCTTTACAACTCTTGCAATCAACCATCGGATCACTAAAGCCGTCGACATGGCCAGAAGCTTTCCAAACTTGCGGATGCATGAAAATTGAAGCATCAATTCCGACAACATTCTCTCTGAACGTCATCGCTTTCCACCAACTTTCTTTTACATTATTTTTTAATTGAATTCCGTATGGAGCGTAATCCCAACACGAACCTAGACCACCATAAATTTCAGATGATTGAAAAATAAATCCTCGTCTCTTACAAAGGCTAACTAGATCACTCATTGATTTTAAATTACTTTCTGACACCGAGATAACTCCTACAAAATCTTTATTAAATTTCGCTAATTTTACCTAAGTTTTTCGGGGCTGTCTAAGTCTCTAAGCCTATTTTTAAAGACTTTCTAGCTTTGACTCAGATCGTAAAGTTTGGCATATTCTCCGCCTCTAGAAATCAGCTCCCCATGAGTTCCATGCTCAACTAATCTTCCTTCATGCATCACATAGATTTGGTCAAAATTTTGAATCGTAGAAAGCCTATGGGCCACCGCAACAACAGTCTTATTCCCGCCGATTGAGTCTAAGGCCTTTTGAACAAGTTTTTCAGATTCGTTATCAAGTGCAGACGTCGCCTCATCAAAGAGAAGAATATTTGTATCCTGTAGGAAAGCTCTAGCTATTGTGATTCTCTGTTGCTGACCACCAGAGAGGCGTGTTCCTCTATCACCAACAACTGTTCTTGTAAGCTCTGGGAGTTTATCAACAAACTCACTGGCATAAGCAACATTCAAAGCTTTTGAAATCTGCTCATCAGTAAAGTCATTACCTACTTTTAAGTTTTCTTCTATAGAGTCGTTAAAGAGAAAAATATCCTGACTAACTAACCCAAATAAGTCCCTCAATGACTTCAATTTAATATCGTTCAGATCAATTCCATCAATTGTAATTCCACCCTTTGCAATTGGGTAAAGACCTAGGAGTAAATTTATTAGTGTTGATTTTCCAGAACCAGAGAGACCGACCAGAGCAATTTTCTGCCCTCTTTTTATCTCTAAGTTTAAGTTCTTAATCACATCCCCTTCTCCATAAGAGAAAGTTAAGTCCTTAACTACAATTCTCTCTTCAAAAGAATTTAAGCTTATCTTTCCATTATCTGGCTCATCTGGAGTATCTAATAATTCGTAAATCCTATCCGACGCAGCCTTGGCCTGGGAAAGTTTTACATTTGCTTGAGAAAACTTTCTTAGAGGATCCATAAATAGAGCAAGAGCAGTGGCAAATGAAATAAAGTCACCAATAGTTGTCCCATTCTTTAATCTGTAATGAGCAAAGACAATGAGTCCTGCAAAGGCAAACGTTCCAACAATTTCGACTAGAGGGTGAGCAAATTCTTCAATGAAAGTTGTTCGCATCTGCGCAGAGAAAAACCTCTCCTGCGCTTTATTGAATCTTGAATTTACAAAGTCTTGAAGATTAAACGCTTTGGTAATTTTTTGAGCGTGAATACCTTCTGCAATATTATGTGTAAGCTGGGCCTGCTCTTCTTGAACGCTTCCCTGGTTGGCCCTAACTTTTTTTCCACTCTTGCTAAAAATAACTGCTAGAAATGGAGCTATTACAAAGATCACTAACGTTAGCTGCCAATCACTCCAAAAGGCCATTCCCAAATAAACAACGGCCTTCAATGCTTCACGAACAACATCAAGAGCTGCTTTAAATCCGTATGAGAAGACAGAAGTATCATTTAAAATACTCGATATAAGCTCCCCTTGTTTCTTCTTTGCAAAGTAAGAAACTGGTAACCTTTGAAGTTTTTTAAAAATTTCTTCTCTAACTTTTAAAGTTGCTCTGTCAGAGACATAACGCAACCAGTAAAAGTGAAAGAATCTACTTGGAAAATGCAGTATGCCTACAGCAACAAGTAGTCCGGCCAATAGGAGAACATCATTTATTGAGGCGTAACCCTTTAGACCATTATCAAAGATAGGCTTTACTAGGCGAACCTGAACTCCACCTAAGCCTGCAATAAGAAAAGAGAGAAGAAAAGCCCCAAGGACTTTTCTCTTATAGGGAATAATATAAGGAAGTAATTTGTTCTTTATTAAGTCGTTCATTTGAAAAGCATAGCAAGAAAGTACTCACTTAGTACATCTTATTCAAGGTTTAAAGCCGCTCGATTTAGAAACATTGACCCACTTTCACCATCAATAATTTCAACTGTTCCTGTTTTTCCGATCTTTAAATGAAACGACTCACCTTTAAACTGATAGAGTTCAAGCTTTTCAGTTCCTAAATTATAAGTAAATTTCTTTTCTATTTTCTCAGAGTTTTTAACTCTTTCAATCAAACTTGCGAGTCTCTTCTTAGACTTCTCCGTAAAGGCCTTTATGGAGTTTAAATTTCTCGTAAAGAAAATATTACTCTCTATTTTACTTGGCTTATCACCAATTTTACTTAGAAGATTTTTTAGATCTCTACTGCTCTTTTTATTTTTCTTCTCATCATCACTTTCTAAAGAGTCCTTTGTTTTTGAAATCGCTTCTTCAATCAACTCATTATCAACAATATCAGGAACGCCATCTTCTGGAGCACTACTACTACTCTTCTCAGAATCTGTCTCCGCAGACATTGTGCCCTCAGAATAGTCACTCATACTTGGTCCCGAAGAACTAGAAGAGCTAGACGAGTTTCCGGCAAGACCACTTGCACTTGAAGAAGCATCTACTACACCTTCGATCTCTCTATCTGAGTTTTCACGCGGTGATGCTGCAACCATCTCACGAGGATCTGCAGCAATAATATCACTCTTAGAAGGCTCTTGCGTTTCGATACCTTCTTCTATGGCCTCTCTCTGTTTGGCAAGCTTTGATAGCTCACTTCCAAGCTCACTCAGCTCATTCTTTCTTCCAATATTTTTTAATTCATCTTTGGCAGAGGTAATTGAATTCCTAGAATCTCTATCAGGGATACTATTTCTTGCCTGTAGTCTCTCCATATAGTCGTAAGCGCCATTAACTTGCTCTTTTCTCTGATCAAAAACTCTCTCTGCTTCACTCTTACTTAGCTTGGAATTTGAATTTTGAATTTCTGAAACAATTCGGTCTTTATTGGCTTCTGAATAAATATCTTTAACCGCTTTAGCTTGCTCTAAACCTTCCTTTGAGAGAGAGTTCATATTTTCAACACCTAGAACTTTCTTCGCCGAGACTAAGCTATCATTGAACTCTTCATTTTTCCCATTCGAGATACTATGGATTTTTTCAATTTCTTTTTCAGCCTGCTCATTTGAGATAATAATTCCCTTCGCCGCAAGGTGTGTTCCAAGAGATGCTGCCACAGCTGTTTTTGTAATCTGTAAGTCATTTTTTGGCTTCTCTTCATGGTGCTCTCTTTCCTCATGTGCCTTCTTTACTTCCTCTTTCTTTCGTTGTTCAGCAATTCTCTTTTGCTCTTCTCTCTTTCTTTGATCAGAGCGATGTTGACTATTTTCTCCATTCTTATTATTAGCTTGCTGTCCTTCAGTATTTCGAGAATTTCTTCCCTCTGTCTTCGATCTATCTTGGTGATGGGCCCTATCATTGGCCGTGACAGAACGATCACGCTGTTCGTAATTCCCTCGATTTGAAGAATTCCCACCAGATTCACCGTGTGATGATGAGTGCCCATTGCCACCAATCATTCCTGATGAATCAGGAACTCTCTCCCCTCTTTTAACTAAAGTTGTGGCCTTTGCATTATGCCCAGAAAGACGACTCTTCTCATGAGTTCTCTCGCTTAATATTCTTTGCGCTCTATCAGAAGTCTTGGCTCTTTGTGCAATCTTTACTATTTTCTCAGCATCGGCCTTAACAGCCCCTCGACCTACTTTAGAGACAACTTTTGCACCAGCGAGGACACCTTTTTCTGCAATTTTCTCACTGATTCTTCCAGGGATATTTCCTTTTTCTACTACAGCTTTCGTTATCATTACAACTTTGCTTTCACTTACTGATTTTGAAATTTTTTCAATTTTCCCCTTAAGTCTTAAGGCCTTCTCAGAAGTCACAGAATAAATTTTAATGGCTACAGAGGTTGATTTACTTATTCCCGCACCTAGTGCTGCCGAAGTCTTTCCAATCATAGATGACTTAGAGACCTTTGAGGTCTTAGAAAAAGAAGGTGCTATCGTTTTAACTTTTGTCGATACTTTACCTGCAATAGTTGCAAGAGTCTTAGCTCCTGCTCTTGCACTTAAACTAGCGGCAGTACCTACTCCAGCAGTCAAGAAAGCAACTCCAACTTCTGATGAGATCGCTCCAATAGCGACACAAGTTGCATTGATCTTATCATCACAATCAATACACTCGTAATTCTCTAAAGGCTGGAGACATTTTGAAAACTGAGGCTTTCCTTCCCATTTTCCACAAAATACAGAACTTCTAACCCAGTCATCCACACCTTTTTTAATATTATCTATTAAATTAGAAAACCATTTCCCAGGATCGTCCCAAAAATCTTCTACATCCTTCTTACTCTGAACAGCTTTTGCATGAAGCTTATCTGCTTCATCATCAAACCAACCACCAATGTTAAATAAAGACTTCGTTCCCTTAGATACTAGATTCCAAACACTAGAAGCACTTGACCAAAGGTTCGCTGCGAAAGCGTAGACAAAGTCTTTAACACAATTTGATTTCCCATCTGCGATACATTCACTATCGTAGTTTTTTTCTTTAACAGTATTTCTCACATATTTTTGGATTGGATTTCGAACAACCTTAGGTAAGAGCGAGGCTCCATCTTTTATCGCCCTTAACTTATTACACTCCCAGGCCTTACCACAGTCTTTTTCAAACTCTTTCTTCTCACTCTCATTACAGGCAAGCTCATTTGTGACTTCCTGTACTTCCTCAACAAATGGAATAACTCTTGGATTATCTCTTTGCTCTACACAATCTTGAAACTGTTTATAAACATCAGGATTAGAAGACATCAATTCTTCTCTATTTTCAAACTCAACTTTCAAGTAATCTAGAGAGTCACGACAAGAAAAGAATTCATCACTTATATAGACGTCTTCCCTAAGCTCATCATTTTGATCTATACAGTACTTTTCAAACTTCTCTAGAGTCTCTACAAAAGGATCAACTTCGGTGTCACCTAACACTAAAAGAGGTTGCATTAGAAATATTATTAAGAGTATATTTTTCATCATAATCATTCGATCTTTTTTCTTTATAAATAAATGAAATTAAAGAACTTTCTCCAATACTTCATCGAAGAAAAATTAAGAATTCTTTAATTATTTTATACGAGGTTCCGAAGTATAATATGAAGAAATAAAGGAATTTATAGATTTGAAAAAAAGTAATTTATCTCACATAAAAAAACAAAAAGGTAAGTATATGTTTATACTTCTCTTCTTAAGTACCTTCTTAACTTTTCAAAGTACTTACTCGGCTGAAAAAAAATTCCCAATCGGCGAAAACAAAATATCTTTACACTACCCAGATGGTTGGCAGCACGCTTTTAACTTCCTTAGTACTCCACTTACTTTATTTGGTCCTGTCCTAAATGGTCGCAGAGCCGTTATTTCAATAAATAATACTAACGTGACCAATTTTTCTTTCAATAAGAAAAATCTTCAAGATAACGAAGATAATTATAGAGAAGGTCGCTTAAAGTGGTTAAAAAAGAATAAAGGAAAAGTGGTTCGCTTTACTGGGTATAGAATCTCGAAGTGGGAAAGTATCTCAGAAGTTCATTCTATTGGTTATTCATACACAATTAAGAATGATCTCTTTCTTGAAAAAGCTTATTTCTTTAACTGCAATAATGAGCTCTTCAATATTTCAACTTTAATGACTTGGGAGCAAAATAAATCCCATGGAAAAGAAGTAAAGAAAATACTCTCTTCCTTTAGATGCCTAAAGCAAAAGTGAAAATGTTTTAAAATCTACTCTAGAAACTTGAATCTGATAGCATAAGTAATCAATTAGTCTATTTGAGAAGTGAGATGGTACTTCATTAATTTCTTGAAGTTGGTCATATTTCTTAATGGCAATTTGACATAGGTAATTCCACATAACCTTTGATTCTCTTCCATTCATTTTTGTATCTAACATATCTTGATTGAGACAACTAATATCTGCAAAACCGCCTTGCTCATCAATAAGAGTGATCTCTTCTACTAGACTTAAGTCTACTCCACTTAATACACAATTATTTCTTTCAGGAAATACCCCTTGATCTATCAAAGTCTTCCCAAGAAAAATAAAGAATTCACTAGAAATAGTTTTCTTCTCTTGCAATTTCTTTTCTAAAAAGAAAATCGAATTACTTAGAACCTTAAACATTGAATCACTTTCTTGTTGTTCCTCATATAAACTTTCAAATAAATTAGCCTCAACCACAAGCTTATCCGACACCTCCAAAAAGGCACAAAGCAAATAAAAGGCGCGATGATTATCTCGAATACTTTTATGATGCCAAGAAAGAGTCCATTCTTTTACAGAGAAGATCGTTGTATTGGCCTTAGCTCTAGTTAATTCAACCTTAACGAGATGTCCAAGCTCTAGAAAAGAGCTCTTCTTCTTTGTTCCCCCACCTTGACCTCCATAAAATATTACAGAGATCTTTTCCCCACTTCTAAGGAGGAGACGGCATATTAAATGCCGATCTTTAAATGGAGTTTTTGAAAGAATTATTCCTTCAACTTTAGTGATCATATATTGGCCCTAAGACGGAGAAAGTCTCGTACTAAAAGTACCAGAGAATGGAATAAATATCTAATTGATCTCCAATCTTTTTTTTCCATTTCATAAACATTAAAATTAGAACCATCCCTTCCACCTCGTCCCACCATCTGAATCCAAAAATCATCATTATCAATGGGATAGCTTAAGAATACATCTGAAATAGTGGGAAGATTAACTCCATGACTCAGTGTTGATGTTGAAAAAATACAGCGTGGATAAGGGTTTTCTTCAAGATCTTCTAAGAAAGCTTCAACACCTCCTCCAACACAACCAATGGCGTCGACTTTCATTCTTTTGCAAAGGTCCAACCAGAGGTCCACATCTTTTCTAAAACGGCAGAAATAGAGAATAGTTCCTTTTCTACTTTCTCTTACCACTCTTAGAAAACTTCTATTTAGAGCTTCGACTCCAAGTATTCCATAATTCTCCACTCTTGCTGGCTTATTTAATAATTTTTGATTTCCCAAATTAATAAGAAATCGATTATCTAACCCTAAAGAGAAATCTTTCTTCCACATTTCTAAGATACTTGGGTCCATAGTTGCTGTTAAACCAAGAATCTTTCCCTCATTGTTAGCCACTTCCATCAACCTCTCCCATAGTAGAGGCCTAAAACTCTGACCCCAATAGTAGAAGAGGTGAAATTCATCAAAAATATAGAGTGTATTTTGAAGAGAGAATAGCTCTATTAATTCACTGCTTAATTTCTCAGCAGTACAAATAAGTAACCCCTTCTTTTTCTTCAAGAAAATTTTAAAATTCTCTTCGGAACTCTTTCCACTTCCAAAAGAGAAAACATTCTTAAGTCCACTGGACCTCTTATGAAACTCTTCCGCAAGGGCCCTGAGCGGTGAAATGAAAACGACTCTTCCCTCAAATTTCTCATAGAGATCTAAAACCAGTGTTGTCTTTCCCCATCCAGGAGGTGCTAGCATTAGAGTAAATGAGTTATTAATTTCAACAATGGGTAGTAAATTGATCGCTTGATTCATAGATTTTTCTTTTGCAAGCAGAGTTAATTTTAGGTATGAAAGTGAAGTAGAATCACTCAACAAATGTGGAATAATGAATAGTATTTGCTTTTTTAAAGAGGAAATTATTGATCAAAGTAAAATTATCTTTAATGATGAAAAACGTCTTGGTCACATTCATAACCACTTAAAGTCTAAAGTTTCTGACGAAGTGACTATTACCATTCTTGATCAAGGTATTTATAGAGCAACGATATTAGAATTAAGTCATCATAATTGCACTATTGAATTCAAGGAGGCTGTACAAAGTAGTGAACCTTGGTTTCACTTACTCGTTGGACTAAGTAGACCTCAAACTATCAAGAAAGTACTAGAGCACTCATCTACTCTCGGAGCAGCTTCTTTTGAACTTTTTAAAGCTCAATTATCTGAAAAGAGTTATTCACAGTCTAAGATCTATGAAAATTTAAACTTTAGGCAATACCTTATTGATGGACTTTCACAATCAAAGCTCTATTACAATCTCCCTAGCTTCTCGCTTACAAATTACATGTCCTTAGAAAAATACCTTACTCATGAAAATAAATACTTTCTCTCCCTTAATGGAATTAAGACTTTTAACCAACTTGAAGCTTCCAAGAGAAGTAACCCGCTCCTTGCTGTTGGCCCAGAGAGAGGTTGGACTAAGCAAGAAGAGAGTAAGCTAATAGAGTCTGGTTTTAAGCCAATAAGAATTAGTGCTTCAACCCTGAGAGTTGAGCATGCAATCTACACAGCAATTGGACAACTCGAGATGCTAAACCTTTAATATTTCTAAGTTTTCACTATGGCCATTAAATTGATATAATAGTAGAAGATAAGAGCTTAAAAAGTTAAGTTCACGGAGTATATATGATTAGAAAAATTGAAACTTTATTCGACGAACAGGTTCGCCCAGCTCTAGCTGCTCACGGTGGAAATGTAGAGATAATAGATATTGATAACGGAAAGCTCTTTGTAAAACTTAGTGGTGGCTGCCAAGGCTGTTCAAGCTCTAGCGCAACTTTAAAAGATGGTATTGAGAGAATGATTAAACAAAACTTTCCAGAAATTGAAGAAGTTGTTGATCTTACCGATCACGAATCAGGTGATAAACCTTACTTTTCTTAAGGGGCTATCGCCCCATTATGACCTGACTTCGAACCTCCGAAATCTTTTTGAAATCTATTTTCTGAATAAATATTCCCTCACCTTCTTTAGCATCAACTAAAACTTCCCCCCAAGGGTCAACGATCAAAGAGTGACCGTAGGTAGAGATGATCTCATTATTTTCTCCCCACTGAGCAGAGGCAATAACAAAGCACTGACTCTCGATCGCGCGAGCGCGAAGTAATGTATGCCAATGGGCCTTTCCTGTAGGAATCGTAAACGCAGATGAAAAAGTTAGAATCTGAGCTCCACTCATTCGGTAAGCTAGGGACATTTCACTATAGCGAAGATCAAAGCACACTCCCAAACCAATTTTCATTGAATCAAACTCTAAAAGCTTACTCTCAGTCCCTGGAGTATAAACGTCACCTTCATTTATTTTCTTTCTATTTCCATCTCTTACAAAATCGCAAGAGAAGAGATGGTTCTTATCATAGTGGCCTAAGTCCTCACCTTGTGCTGAGAAATTATAGGCCCTATTAATGACCTTGCCGTCTACTAGAGTAGCCGCTGTTCCACCGAGAAGGGCCACTTTATACTTGGTAGATAGAGCTCTAATATTTTCATAGTGCTCGTTTTCAAACTCCACTAAATACGGAGTTGCTCCTCTTCCATTAGACATCGAATAGAAGCATTCTGGTAAGAATACGGCCCCTACTTCCTTGCCATCAATCTCTTTTAGAAAAGTTTCTATCTTCTTTAAGTTCTCTCTAAAATCTAAGACCGAAGTCATCTGAATAATGGCCACTTTCATATTTACTTAGCAATCCTCTTACCAATGGCAAAGTAATCAAATCCATGATCTAAAACAGTCTTTGTTTTATAAAGATTTCTGCTGTCAAAAATAACAGATTTATTTAATCTCGCTTTGATTTCTTCAAAGTCAGGAGAAGTAAATTCTCTCCATTCTGTCATAGTCACTAGACCATCAGAGTTTGTTAGAGCATCATACTTATTTTCAAACTTAGTTGTTCCACCCTTTGTTTCACTCATAGACTCCATAAGTTCTTCAAAATTATTAGCGGCTTCTGGATCATAGTAATTAACTTTTGCTCCAGCACGAATAAGCTCTTTTGCCATTGTGATAGCACTTGTTTCACGAATATCGTCTGTATTTGCTTTAAAGGCTACGCCCCAAAATGTGAATGTCTTCCCACTTACATCTCCATAGTAAGACATAATTTTTTCAAACATTCTCTTCTTCTGTTCTTCGTTAACTTCTTCAGTTGCCTCAACAACTTTTAAAGTCATTCCACTTTCTTTCGCAGTATACATAAGAGCTTTCACATCTTTTGGAAAGCAGCTCCCACCATAACCTGGACCTGGGTAGAGAAATTGATTTCCAATTCTTCTATCACTCCCAATTCCGTCGCGAACCTCATTTATATCTGCACCACGAAGATCACAGAGCTTAGCAATTTCATTAATAAAAGAAATCTTTGTCGCAAGAAAACAATTGGCCGCATACTTAGTCATCTCTGCAGAGAGATTAGACATCATATATATTGGGTTACCTTGACGAACTAGAGGTGCATAGAGCTCACTCATCGCATCGGCCGCGAATTGGTCAGCATGACCAATAACAACTCTATCTGGTTTCATAAAATCATCAACAGCAGTTCCCTCTTTTAAGAACTCAGGATTATTTACAATATGAAACTTCTTATTTGTTGCATTCTTAACAAGCTCTTGAATCATTTCACAAGTTCCTACTGGAACTGTTGACTTGATAACAATGATTGCACCTTCACTCATTTCTTTCGCCACACTAAGTGCGGCATCTTTTAGGTAGGTAAGATTAGCTGATCCATCATCACTTGATGGAGTTCCCACCGCTAGAAAAATTGATTTCGCCTCTTTCACAGAATCATAATTTGTAGAGAATTTAAGTCTTTTTGATTTTATATTTCTATGCAGAAGTTCTTCAAGCCCTGGCTCGTATATAGGAGATTTCCCCTCTTCAAGCATAGCAATTTTCTTTGGGTCAATATCAATACATGTAACATCATGACCAATTTCAGCAAAACATGTTCCACTAACTAAACCTACATATCCAGTACCGATGACTGAAACTCTCATATTCAATTCCTTATTAAGATTCAAAGCACTTTACAATAGCACTAATATCATTAAAGATAGAGGGAAAAGACAAATTCCTTGCACCGCAAGACTAGGCAAACCAATGATTAAAACATTGATAAAATTTCTCGTTGCAGCACTTCTGATCGGCTGGCTTCTAAGCAGTGGAAAACTAGATTTTTCCCTTGTCAACAGGCTTATTCACGAATCAAATAACTGGATATATGCAATTATACTTATTATCATTCAAATCAATCTCGCCAGCTTTAGATGGAGAGCGCTACTCAAGACAAGATCTAACGCCAGCCTTCCACCTTTTAAACTTATGAGTTTAAACTGGATTGGACAATTCTTTAATACATTTCTCCCCGGAGCAGTCACCGGAGACTTAATAAAGCTAGTCTATGCAAGAGATCTAGATAAATCACTTCCAAAAACATTTCTCATCATGACAGCTCTCATCGATAGAATACTGGGGTTAGTTGGTCTTATATTTTTAACAGGCGTTTTCACTATTATTAACTATCAAGACATGATTGCTCTTTCTCCAAAGATGAAAACTCTTCTGCCTTTTAATGCCCTTCTTTTCTTAGGGGCTATTTTCTTTCTAGTATCTCTCTTTCTACCAGGAAAAGTTCAAGGATCTATTCTCACTTTAACAAAGAAGCTTCCACTCGTTGGAATAAAAATAGCTTCAATACTTGAACAAGTATGGAGCATTGGTAAGAACAAAAGCGCTGTTATCTTTGGGGTTGCCCTAAGCTGCGCACTACAATTTTGTAGCGTCTTTTCCTTTTGGCTAGTCACCGAACCTTTTCTAACGATAAAAGTTCCGATAGGACAGCTTTTAACTTTCATCCCAATTGGAATGATATCAACAGCAATTCCAGTTTCTCCAGCAGGGCTTGGAGTTGGTCACGTCATCTTTGAAAGACTATTTAAACTTGTAAATATTGAAGGTGGAGCTTCCCTCTTCAACCTCTTCTTTCTCTTAACTGTTACAACGAATTTACTGGGAGTAATTCCTTACCTTCTCAGTAAGAAGCATACGATTAAAGAAGCTGACGATTTTGAAAATTCTGAAGTTAATTAAAAACAAAAATAGACTTAGCATCTAGATGCCCATATCTATTCCACTTTGTCTTAAGCGATTCTACGCGAAGTAAGAATTCTACTTCCTTCTTGCTATCATTTAGCAATCTAACCTTCTTCCCCTCTTTCTTTAAAATATTCTTTATTTCACCAGGAAGAAGACAGAGGCCAGAGAGAGTAAAGAACTCACCTTCTGTTTCAATCACTCTTCCAATAAAGAGATCATTCTTAATAAGTGAAGGAATGATGGCCCTTTTTGAGAGAGTAATTTTTCTATTATGAACAATATCTTTTAAGACGTGTTGCTTTCTAAGGTTACGCCCTTGATATTCGTAAATTGAATGCTTGATTGTTCTTAGCGCCTTAGAAATATTATCTTCAACTGTATTTTCAGAAACATAGTTCCAGATAGGACAACCATCTTCAGAAACAAATTGGAGAAGATACCAGTCATTAAAAGCAGACATTCTACTTTCATAGTCTTCATCTTCTTCAAAGACTTGTCCAGTTAAGGAGAAATATAAATTCTTCGCTTCCAGCATTGTATCAAAGTGCTTTCCGTTACTATAAATTTTAAGAGCATTACCTAAATGCTCCATCACTGATTCAATCATCTAATCATCAACCTTAAGTACTGCTAAGAATGCCTCTTGAGGAATCTCTACATTTCCAACCATTTTCATTCTCTTCTTACCAGCTTTTTGCTTTTCAAGAAGCTTTCTCTTTCTAGAAATATCCCCGCCGTAACACTTAGCAAGTACGTTCTTTCTAAGGGCCTTTACAGTTTCTCTAGAAATAATTTTTGCACCAATTGCCGCTTGAATAGCGATATCAAATTGTTGCCTATCTATAATTTTTCTTAATCTTTCAACAAGAACTTTTCCCTTACTATAAGCATTGTCTCTATGACAGATTAAAGAGAGAGCATCTACTTTTTCACTATTTAAGAGGATATCAACTTTAACTAGATTTGAAGGCTCATATCCTTTAAAGTCATAATCCATTGAGGCATAACCCTTAGACATCCCTTTTAACTTATCGTAGAAATCAAAGACCATCTCACTTAAAGGGAGATCGTAAGAAACCTGAACTCTATCTTCAGTAATATAGTTTAAGTCTGTTTGAATTCCTCTTCTCTCTTCACATAATTTAATAATTCTTCCAACAAATTCATTTGGAACGTGAATAGAAATTTTCACGTATGGTTCAGAAATAGATTCAAATTCACCTGGCTCTGGTAGATCGGCCGGATTTTCAACATCAATATGTGTTCCATCTAAGAGATCTACTTTATAGGAAACTGAAGGTGCCGTTGAAATTAAGTTTAACTCGAACTCTCTTTCAAGTCTTTCTTGAATAATATTCATATGCAGAAGTCCTAAGAATCCACATCTATATCCAAAACCAAGAGCTCCTGAGGTTTCCGGCTCATAAGTAAATGATGAATCATTTAATGCGAGCTTTTCTAAGGCCTCTTTTAGATTCTCATAATCAACTGATTCAACAGGGAAGATACCACAGAAAACCATTGGCTTAACTTCTGAGTATCCTGGAAGGTTTGGAGTATTCTTCTTCTTTGCGTGAACAACAGTATCGCCAATTTTCACATCGCGAACCGTTTTAATTCCGCAGATAAGCATCCCTACTTCACCTGCTGCAAGTTCAGTAACTTCTTCAAAGAAAGGAGTGTTAACTCCCATTTTTAAAACTTCATATTCTTGATCTGAGAACTTTAAGAAAATTTTATCTTTCTTCTTCAGTGTTCCTTCCATCACTCTTACTAGAACAACAACCCCTTGATAAGGATCAAACCATGAATCAAAAATTAGGGCCTGAAGATCGTTGTCACTACTTCCTGTTGGGTGAGGGATTTTTTCAATAATAGTTTCTAAGAGTTTGGCCATACCAATACCAGACTTAGCAGAAACTTCATCTGCTTCCATGGCATCAATTCCAACAATATCTTCAATTTCTTGTTTTACTTTATCTACATCTGCATGAGGGAGATCGATCTTATTTAATACTGGTACGATCTCTAAATCATTTTCCATGGCCATATAAACATTGGCCAAAGTTTGGGCCTCTACCCCTTGAGAGGCATCAACTACTAGAAGTGCACCATCACACGAAGCGAGAGATCTAGAAACCTCATAGGAGAAGTCCACGTGTCCCGGAGTATCAATTAGATTTAAATAATAAGTATTACCATCATTGGCCAAGTACTTTAAACGCACAGTCTGTGCCTTAATAGTAATTCCACGCTCTTTTTCAATATCCATATTATCTAAGAGACGGTCTTTTCTTTCGCGCACGGAAACAGTCTTTGTCTCATCGAGAAGTCTATCTGCTAAAGTAGATTTTCCATGATCAATATGAGCGATAATTGAGAAGTTTCTGATGAATTTTTGATCCATTATATTTTTGCCTATTAGTCTATATGCTGCTTTAAAACATCATATATTAACCAATTTTTAGGCATTTAAAAAGACTAGAGGAGAGAAATAAGTAAAATAAAACTCTCCTCTCTGCGTCACGCATCAAGACATTGATTTTATACGTGAACATCCGTCGATAGAACCATTAAGTAGTAATCCATCGAACTTTCCTTCCCTCTAATTGGAATAACGTTCCCGTACCCACTAAAGATATTTTCTTCAACTTCAGCTTCTCCGTTCTCTAGCTTCGCTGAATCATCTTCAACAACTGCAGAGCTCTCTCCTTCCGCTTCCACTTCCTTTAGCTTCTTCTTCGGGATCACGATATCAGCATTTTCAATCTTACTTCGCCTCTTAATAGCTAATTGATAAGTTGAAATTATCGATTCAGGAATAAGAGTATCACTCATGGTTTTACCAATAACGTCCTCTGACTGAACTTGAAGTAAAGAATAAAGCCTAGAATTCATATAGATGATTTGATTATTTGCATTGGCCAGAAGTACTGGCTTCTTTACAAGGTTTGCGAGAGCATCAAACTTTCTATTCTCAAGAGAAATTCGATCAGTTCGGAGTTCTTCAAAAACTTTAAAGGAATGAATCATCTTATTCATCTCTCTTGCAATTTCTCCAATTTCATCATCCTGAGAGTAGTAGATCGAAACGTCAAAGTTACAATCTTGAAGCTCTCTAATCGCATCTTTAATTTTCTTAAATGGAAGAGCAATCTTCCCTGGAACAACAAGACCTAAGATAATCGTTCCAAGAAAACTGATGATTAAGGTAATCATCATATTTCTCTTAGTCTCATTAATGATCTTCTTTATTTTCTTATCCCGCTCTACTGACTGGAAGTATTGAATATCTTGGAACTCGCTAAAGGAATCTAAAATTTTATCGGCTAGATCTCCAATAGAGGCCATTCCAATATTATCCCGGTGAAATAGAGACGCTTTTCCTAGAACAACTTTTAAAGAGTCTACATAAGACTGCATCTGGGCCACAACCCTTTTTACATCGGGATCTCTGTAGAGAGAATCTAGAGTTTGAAGCTGTGAAGTGAAGCTATCACAAAGGTTCACAAGCTTTTCAACAAGTTCAGGTGAAGCTTTCTTTGAAAGAATTCTTCTTTGGTACTTGAGAATTGATACTGCTGAAATTCTAATTTCATCTGTCAAAAGAGATACTCTATTTGATTTCACAGTAATTGATTCGATTTCCTTATTTAAAGAATTCAAATGAAAGAAAACGGTGAACCCAACAACGAGCACAACAAAACAGGCGATGATAAAACTAGCGGCTACTCTATTTTTTAGTGATAAGTTCAAGTTATCCCTCCACTAAGTCTGCAAAGAGTTTATTAAAATTCTTCTCACTACCGACAAGAACAATAATATCATCAGACTCAATTACATCCATTGGCATTGGACAATCGTTTATTTCAACTCTGTAAGCAGATTTACCATCCTCTGCAATATATGGAATTTTCTTTTGAAGGGCCACCACGTTTAGGTTGTAAGTCTGTCTGATCTTACTTTCAACAATAGTCTTTCCTTCAAACTTCTTTCCAAGCTTAAGTTCAACAATTGAATAACCTGCAGAGAAATTATATCTCTGCATGACGTGAGGAGCGACAATCTTTGAAGCAATAATCTCGCCCATTTCTTCTTCTACTTTAATAATTTCAGAAGCTCCAATTTCTTGCAGAACATGCTCATGAAGTGTTGAGGTTGCACGAGCAATAACTCTCCCTACCCCAAGCCTTCTAAGCATCGTCACCGCGAGAATACTCATCTCAATATGATCTCCAATGGCCACCACAGCAACGTCAACATCGGAAATATTCACAGAGCGAAGAGATCTCTCATCTGTCACATCGAGAGAAACTGCGTGAGTCACACGATCTTTAATTTTGTCTACTAGTTCATCATTCTTATCAATTGCAATAACTTCAGCTCCCTTTTCAAAGAGTCTCACAGCAGTTTTTGCTCCAAATGTTCCTAGTCCAATGACAGCAACGATCATAATTTTTCCTTATTAATTTTTTTATATAAAAACATATCTAACCAATCATTATTCTACCATCAGGGTAGTCTATTTTACCTTTATCTCTATTTCTCTGACCAATTGCTAAAATCAGCGTTAAAGGCCCTATTCGTCCAATAAGCATTAAAAGTGAAACTGCAATTTTTCCCATCATTGATAGATAAGGAGTAATCCCAAGGGTTAGTCCTACAGTTCCAGACGCACTAATCACTTCAAAGAATATGGGCAGAAAAGATTGTTCAGGCTCTAGCTTCATAAGTATTAGAATAAAAGAACTTGTAATTAAAATAGAGATAAACATTAAGGCCGTTGCACGTACAACCATTGGAGAAGGTATTCTTCTATCTAGAACAGTAACTTTCTTATCACCCTTAAGCGTAGATTTAATCGAATAAAAAAGAATTGCAAGAGTTGTCGTCTTAACACCACCAGCAGTTGAGCCCGGACTCCCACCGATAAACATAAAGAGAGTCATCATATAGATAGTGTACTTATGCAAATTCGTAAGAGGTATCGTATTAAATCCTGCAGTTCTAAGTGTTACTGATTGGAAGAAAGATATTTGCATCTTCTCCCAGAGCGTATACGAATCAAGAGCATTTAAAAATTCTCCGAAGAAGATAAAGAGTGTCCCTACAACCGTTAAAACTATTGTTGTCACGATAACAATTTTAGAGTGAAGCCCTAGTCTAACGAGCTTCTTCCCTTTAGTTATAACTTCACTTAATTCTTTTAAAACAATAAATCCTAAACCACCGAGAATAATTAGAATTGCGATTGTTCCATTTACTAATGGAGAGCCTGCATAGCTCTCCAAGGAGTTATTAAAGAGACTAAAGCCTGCATTACAAAAAGCTGAAATACTATGGAAGAATCCGTAATAGAGAGCTTTTCCAAACTCAAAGCCTTCAAAAGTAAACGCAATAGTAAGAACGATCCCTCCCCATAATTCGATGAGAAAAGTATATTTTATAATATTTACGATCATAGCAAAGAGCTCCTCTAAAGAAGAAACATCTAAGAGATCTTGCATAATAATTCTATCCTTCATTCTCATCGATCTTCCAAGAAGAATTGCCATCGATGAATAAAGGGTCATTATTGATAACCCACCAATTTGAATGAGGGCCAAGAGAACAACTTGTCCAAAGACAGATAAATTATCTTGAACGGATAGAGTACTTAACCCCGTCACGCAAGTTGCCGAGGTCGCCATAAAGAGGCCATCCACAAAAGAGATACTCTTTCCATCAACGGAAGAAACAGGAAGCATCAACAAGAAAGTTCCGAGAAAAATAACCCCTACAAAAGAAAACAAAACCATCTGCGCTGGTCGTAGCCTGAGACCTTGAAATAAGTTTTGCTCATTTCTCACCTTCTCTTCTTTAACTTCGTTTACATCGTCATAGAGAGCGAGAATTGAAGAAAGCAGATGAGCAGAAGCTAGCCAAAAAGCAAACTCTATATCTCCCCACGTAATTAAGAGTGGTATAAAAACAACCATTGAAAATATATATCTCCGTAGGAAGTCTTCGAGACCTTTTGAATTTCTAAAATTATTTAAGACATTTATCAACAAGACGAAAGGAACAATATAGGCAGCATATTGGATAATATTACTGACTAAATTTATATCCCAACTCGCAGGTAATTTCTTTATAGATCTCAACGAGTATAAGAATATAAATAACCCGTTAAAAATGAATTCCAAAAGAAATGGTAATTTTTGTGATATTTTTCCCATAAGACTATGATAATACTAAAAGTGAAATCCTTTTATAAGTTACTTTTTACCCGTTGGATATTATGAAGAAAGTAGAATTTACTATCGACCACATCGATCCCCTTGGTCAAGGAATCAGTAAAACTGAAGATCAAGTATGTTTTATTGAGAAGACTCTCCCTGGTGAATCTGGAAAAATTACTCCTTTAAAGTCTAAGAAGAAAGGTCGGTTAATCTTCTCTAGAGCTGTGGTAGAAGACCTTTCCCAAAAATCAGCCAATAGAATCGAACCTGAATGCCAACACTTTTCGCAGTGCTCTGGCTGCCACTTTCTCCATACGAGCTACGATAATGAATCTCAAATAAAAAAAGAAGTCGCAGGCAGAATGTTTGAACGTTTTCCTCAACTAAAGAGCGAACTAGAGTTCATTAAGGCCCCAGACCGGTTTTACTATAGAAATAGAATACAACTCCACTACGACAAAGATTTAAAGAAATTAGGTCTCATTGATTCACTAAACTCAGAAATTATAGAAATTAATAAGTGTATGGTTGTAAATACCAATGTCTCTAAGGCCTTAGGAGATCTCTATCAAGATAATCACTGGGAAAAGTTGGTTAAATTTGAAGCTGCAAAGGGTCATATTGAGATTTATGAATTAAACTCTAAAATTCAATTCACCATAAATAAACGCTACGCCGAAGGAGGCTTCACTCAAGTTAATGAAGTCATGAATGCTAAAATGCTTTCACATCTTGAAGCGCAAGTGAGAAGCAATATCTCTAAAGACACCTTACTCTTAGACTTATTTGGTGGAGCAGGAAATCTTTCCAAGAACCTCGAAGAGTTTGAAACCTATGTGGTAGACGGATTCCCGCCAACTGTGATGAATTTTAAGCCACACCAAAACTTTCAAGAAATTAATCTCTATCACAGAGATGCAATTGATCTTATTGAAAAGACGGCGGCCAATAGAAAAGTTGCCATCATTTTAGACCCACCAAGATCTGGATTAAAAAACATTGATGAACTTATTTCAAAGCTAAACCCTACTCACATTTTTATGATTAACTGTGAAGCTTCATCTGCAGTAAGAGACCTCAAATCTATCTCTCGAAATTTTACTATTGAGAATTTAACAATCTTTGACCTCTTTCCTGGAACAAGACACTTTGAGACCTTTTCTACATTGCGATTTGGTTGATTTAACCTATTCAAAGAAGTACAATAATTACAATTAGACACAGATGTCTTTCTTTGGAGCAAAAATGAAATTTGCAAATAAAATTTTCATACTAACAGTACTTCTTGCGTTCACTTCATGTGCTACTCGAAATAAACTTTCTAAAACACCAGAAGAAAAAAAAGCTGAGCTATTCTACTCACACGGAACATCTAAATTACTCCAGCAAAACTACAGAGAAGCTCTCAAATATCTAAAACAAGCTTACGAAATTAATCAAAAAGATACGAAAATTTTAAATAATCTTGGAATGAGCTACTACTTTCTAGGTCAAACAGCGACAGCTTTTAAATATCTCAATCAAAGTTTAGAGATAGATAGTAAGAACTCTGATGCTCTTAATAATCTAGGCTCACTTTATTTCAAGAATAAAGAGTACGATAAATCACTTAAAAGCTATGAGAGCGTTTTAAAGAACCTGACTTACCAACACCAGTATAGAACTCACTATAATATTGGTCTTATTCACTTAATAAAAGGGAACAAGGACAAGGCCAAGGAAAACTTCCTATTATCCAATACTCAAAATCAAGATTACTGCCCGGCTAGTTTTGAGCTGGGTAAGCTATATCTTGGGGAGTATAGATACAATTCTGCGCTCAAATGGTTCAAAGAAGCTTCCAAAGGGAAGTGTTATGAAAACCCAGAGCCTATTTATATGCAAGCAATTACCTATCTACAGCTAGAAGAGACTTTTCAGGCAAAAGCTAAATTTCAAGAAGTTATAGAACGTTTTTCCTCTACTAGATATTCAACTCTAGCTCACTTAAAATTGAAGAATATGAAAAGTGAACAAACATTGGAAAAACAAGCGAGTGATAAGATTACTCCTATAAAAGGAAAGAGTTCTAATCAATACGATAGTCCATCTTTCTAAGCAAGGCCTATGAACACAGAACAAAATAGTGAAGAAGTGTCGACTAACGAGAGTGTTGCATCTAACGAGGTGGTAAGTAAAATGACAATTGGTGAATTCCTACGCTCGGCAAGAGAAGAGAGAAATCTCTCACTCAAAGTCATCTCTCAACATACTAAGATTTCTGTCACTATTTTAGAAAATATAGAGAATAATACTTTTGAAAACTTACCAAGCAAGGCCTACGTCATTGGTTTTGTTAAAAGCTACTCTAAGACCATTAACTTAGATGAAGCCGAATGCCTAAAGCTCTTAAATGAAGCCTACGGCGGTAAGCCCCAACCCACGACTCAGTCAGTTCAAGCACCACTTAAAGGAACTCCTCCGACGAATCCTCCAGTTGAAGCGAGTTCATCTAAAGAGATTCCTTCTCAGTACCTAACGATAGCAGGTGTCTTCGTTGCGCTTGTCATTCTCTTTGCAATTGTCATTAATAATACAAATAACAATCCAAGAGAAGAAATCGTAGCTGAAGAGCAAAGTCTTGAAAAAGAAGTTAATCAAACTCCATTAGTCGATGTAAAGCCTCAAGAAGTTTCAGAGAATACTCCACTCACACAGCAACCTGAAGTCGAAGAACCATCTACCGAAGAAGAGGTCGTGGTAGCGGAAGAAACTGAGCCTGAGCCTGAGCCTGAAGTTGAGGTTACAGCTACTGAGCCTGTTAAAACGGAAGAAATTAAAGTAGAGGAAACAAAAAAAGAAATAGTAGAAAAGAAAAAAGAAGAAACTAAAATTACACTTAGATCTCTTCCAATGCCTTTATATGAAATCTCAAGCGATAAAGAGGTTTACACATATCTTCCAGAAAGTATTAAAGCTGCTCTAATTAAAGACAAGCAAAATATTTTCATTAATGCCGTTGATGGCGATACTTGGATTACTTACAAATCAGATAATGACGATATTAAGAAATTTGTTCTAAGCAAGGGAAGAACTCTTCTTATAAGAGGAGATATTGTTCGAATTTTCCTTGGTAATGTAAATGTAGCGAGAATATTTCTAAACAACAAAGCGCTAGAAATAACTTCAAGATCTGGTGTTAAGTCTTTAATTTTTCCACAAGAACAGGCGAAAAATTACAAGCTACCACTCTTTATTTATCCAAAGCCAGGGCAAGTTATCACTTCTTCAGAGTATGAAGAAAGTCTTTCTAACTAGCCCAATCCAATTTCTTATAGAAGTATCCCCCAACGATTGCAGCAAGAATAGTTGGGGTAAAGACAACAACGTAGGCCGGAACGATTCCCTTCCTGGCCAAGCTTACTCCCAAGAAGAATATTGTATAATAACTCAAAAGAACTGCTAGAGCACGCCCAGAAGTATTCTTACTCTTCCCTCTTCCGTGCTTTATGCCTAGAGCGAAACCAACTAAGACAAAAACTATACATTGAATAGGCGTATTAATTCTCGACCATAATTCCAATTTTGTTTTAGACATTGAGACCTCAGTGTCTCTCTTTGAAAGTTTTTGCTCCTTGGCCCTCTTTGTCGCAGCTTCGATTTCTTTTCTAAGCTCTGAGTTAGTTCTCATTCCATCTTTTGTTACAAAATTATTAACAGCTCCACCTGAAGCCAGTGGAAAGTCATACTCTTTAAAAAGTATCTTTTCTAAATTCTTCTCAGAATCTTTAAAGCGTTTAACAATTGTCCCGTTTGTTAAATGAAGCCTCACGCTCGGCACTGACCATTCATCATTTCTCATTTTTATAAGAGCACCTTCTTTGGCCGTTACAACTTGCTCCAATAAATTTCCTTTTCCCTCTTGCTGAATAAAGACGTTATACATCTTCCTACCCTTATCGATAACGGTATCAGCAAAGAGAGTCACTCCCGCGACTTCAGTAAAGAATTGTCCTTCTTTAATGTCCGTAAGAACACCTCTTGAAGTTAGTATTACAATCGTATTTTTAAACTGAGTTTTTGAAGCTGGTATCACCTTATTATTCAAGGAATAAACACAAGCTCCGATAAATAGTGCTGATATAAGAAAAGGAAGAAAGAGCTTGGATTTGGTCAGCCCAAACGAGCGCATTGCAACGATTTCAGAGTCCTCGCTTAGCTTATTTAAGGTATAAATAGTGGCGAAGAGGCACGAAAGAGGCACTGCCATCGGAATAAAAGAGATTGCAATATGACCCATGAGCTCAAATACTAGCGTCCACTCCACTCCCTTACTAATAACAATTTTAATGATGCGAAAAAGCTGAAAAGTCAGCAGAAACGCCACAAAGAAGAAGAGACTCATGGTAAATGGAGCAATGAAGTTTACTGCGAGATAGCGCTGAGTAATTTTAAGCATGAACTATATAACCTTCTTCAATTTTGGCATTCTCATATGATCATGATAGTTTAACTCGCGAAGATATATTTCACAACTAATGACCCTACGGGTCGAACAATATAAAGGAGAATTCCATGAAATACACTCTTAATCTTGGAGCTAAAGAATTTTCAAGCGACAATGTCGTTCTAGTGTCTGCATTTGAAAAGACTATTGAAGCTAAGGGAAAGACTAAAGAATCTAAGGCCATCGTAAATACACATTGGTCAAAAGAAATCAAAGCTGCTTTTGAGAAAATTAAAACTTCTGTAGACTTCACAGGAACTGCAGGAAGTACTTACACTCTTCACTTGGAAAACGGAACGACAGTTCTAGTTTACGGACTTGGAGAAAAGAAAGCTGTAACTTTTGAAACTCTTAGAAACCACTCTGCAAAAATCTACAAAGCTATTGCTGCAAAATACAAAGAAGTTGCGATTCAATTTGATGGTTTTACAATTAAGAGTAAAGCTGATGAGTCACTAAATGCAATGGTTGAAGGTATTTCACTAGCTGACTATAAATTTGATCGTCACTTTGTAACTAAGACACCTGCAAAGTTAACAGAAATTACTTTTGATTCTGCTGCAAAGAAAACAGGTCTTAAGAAATTACAAAAAACTTTAGATGATACACTTGTTGTAACCGAGTCTATTAACGTTGGTAGAAATTTTGTTAACGAAGCACCAAATATTCTAAGAAGTACAACTTATGCAAAAGAAGTACTTGAAGATATTAAAGGAACCAAAGGCGTTAAGTCTAAAGTTCTTGGTAGAGCTGAACTTAAGAAAGAGAAGATGGGATTATTTCTATCAGTTAACGATGGTTCAGCATACGAGCCACAACTTGTTCACTTAACATATACTCCATCTAAAATGACGAAGAAAACAAAGCACATCGCTCTTGTTGGAAAGGGACTAGTATTTGATACAGGTGGATATTCTTTAAAGCCATCTGGATCAATGGTTAATATGAAATTTGATATGGCAGGGTCTGCAACTGTTTACTCTGCTTTTAGAGCAGTAGCAAAGCTTGGTCTTGACGTTAAAATTACTTGTATCCTTGGTATGACTGACAACGCAGTTAACGAGCATGCAACAATGCCAGATGCAATTGTAAAAGCTAGAAATGGTCTCTCTGTTGAGATCTTAAATACAGACGCAGAAGGTAGACTCGTTCTTGCAGATTGTTTAGACTACGCTTGTGATCAAAAACCAGATGCAATCATCGACTCTGCAACTCTTACTGGAGCCGTTCTTGTTTCTCTTGGTAATCAAGTTTGTGGAATCATGGGTAACGATCAAAAACTTACAGACAAAATCTTAAAATCTGCAAAGAATACTGATGAGTACATGTGGCAACTTCCAATCATTCAAGAGTTTCACGATGACTTGAAATCCCCTGTGGCTGATCTTAAGAATATTGGTGGTTCAAGCTTTGGTGGTTCATCAAAAGCTGCTGCTTTCTTATCAAAGTTTGTTAAGAATGATATTCCATGGGCCCACCTTGATATCGCAGGAATTGGTGACAGCCAAGGTCATAAGGCCTACTGTCCGACAAAAGGTGCATCAGGGCTTATTGTTAGAACACTTGTTGATTTCCTAAAGAACGCATAATTAAAATTGCGCCTAGAAATTTTCTAGGCGCATATACACTTCTATGAAAAAACCACTCTTTAAAATTGTTTTAAATGCTCCAGAGATACCAGGTAATACTGGCTCTATTGGCAGAACGTGTGCGGCCCTAAATTTAGAGCTCATACTCATTCATCCACTTGGCTTTGATATCTCAGAGAAGGCCGTAAGGCGTGCAGGTCTCGACTACTGGGACTCAATCAAGATAAGTGAGTACCAAAGCTTCGATGAGTTTCTAGAGACTGAGAAGCCTAGTTTAGAAAAACTCTTCTTCTTCACAAAGAGTGCACAGAAAAATATTTTTGAAACAAGTATTCAAGAAGATTCATATTTAATTTTTGGAAGTGAAAGTACAGGTCTTCCAAAAGAACTATTATCTAAATACCCTAGCAATCAAATCTCTCTTCCAATTTTAAACGAAAACATTCGATCCCTAAATCTAGCAAGTATCGCAACCGCCGCAAGCTACGAAGCCATCCGCCAAATCCAATTCTCATAGGTACCACGCACCTTATGTTATGAGATATGCGTTAAGTAGTTAAATATACCATTAGGTACGTGGTACCTTTTGGCCTTTTGGGTGTGGAAATAAAAAAGGACCGCAAAAGCGGTCCTTAGATATTAACAAATTTTAAAATAAAATTAGAATTTGTAAGTCATCCCAACTCTTGTAAGAAGATTATCAAGAGCAAGAGTTCCTGTTTCAGCCTGAGCAGCTGCAGTTCTACTTGAACTAGTTAAACCAACAAATCCATCAATTGATAGGTTTCCAAATAATAAAGTTGCTCCAGTACTTACATTTGTACTATTTGCGATCTCAGCCTTACCATCTGTAGTTGAACCATTATAAGCTCCAAGCGCTGCATACTTAAGACCATTCGTTCCAGTCTCAGTTCCAACAACTGTGCCAAGGTTTTTAGACTCTGCCGTTCCCATCAAATTATGAGTAACAGATCCTCTAAGAACTAGCCAAGAAGTTGCTTGAGCCTCGTAACCTACAGTTAAAGGAAGAGCATTTCTTGTAAGCTCTGCTTTACCAGAAGCATACTCAAGTTCAACATTTAATGAGTTATACATTGCTTTAACGAATACAGTGTCTGTTTCATTAACTTTAATAGTTCTACCTGCTCCAACGAAGTATCTTGTAAAACCACCATCAGTCTTTACACCTGCAGCTTGGTTACCACCAGTCTGCTCCCAATCAAATTGCTTATAAGAAGCAAATACTTTTAGGTCATCAAATTTATATGAACCACCAAGTTGAAAACCAAGTTTTCCATCAAACTTTGTCGGAGTCGCAATATTTTTTCTTTCAGACTCAGAAGCAAGAGAGATATTTGCAAAAGCTTCCCACATATCTTTTTGAGCACCAAGTCTCATCGCCATCCCCTTATCTGAAGAGTTAGCAGCTGTGTTGGCTTCATTCTTATCATTTGTATAAACAAAGCTTGCACCCCATTTAATTCCTGAAGTAGTTTCAGAACCAACAAAGATATCAGTTTGGTTATCTGAACTAGCAAGGTAACCATTTGCAAAAGTGTCTGGAGAAGCTAGAACTCTTAAGAATGTAGAAACATTTGATTCGTTACCTAGATAGATACCATAAACAAAGTTTCCAGATCTCTTAAGAAAACCACCCATTGCCTTTGGAGAAGAATCAGTATCTAAGAATGATGAATTCCCTGCACCATTTCCACCCCATTCTAACATAAGAGTATCTGCATAGTTATTTACATAAGAAGCATTTGTAAAGATTGATCTAGAATCTTCAATGAAGTAATGATCTTCTGTTTCTTCACCTAATGCTAAAATTCTTGCTTTTGAAGCTAGTGCAGCTGTAGAAGTCAATCCCATGACTACGGCAGCAGTTAATCCTAAAATCTTTTTCATCCAGTTTTCTCCTGAAAAAGTTAATATTAATTTTAAATTAAATTCTTAGTTATATTGTCTGTGCTTAAAGTATTTCTGTCAAATTTTTTAAAGTAATTTACTTTTGATTTTCTTGCAAAAAAAAGCCCCGCATAAAGCAGGGCCATTTTTTATTTAAATTATTTTGTAATTTAAATTAGAACCAGTAAGTAACACCAACTCTTGTAAGCACGTTATCAAGTGCAAGAGTTCCGTTTTCTGACTGAGCCGCAGCATTTCTAGCGTGGCTAGTTGTACCGATTGATCCGTCAACTTTAAGCTTACCAAAGTTAAGAGTTGCACCAGCACTTACGTTAGTAGTGTTAGCTTTAGTATTCTTGTTAGTTGTAGTTGTCTTAACTTCTCTATTGTTAATAATAACATTTTGAGAAACAGAACCTCTAAGAGTTAACCATGAAGTTGCGTCAGCTTCGAAACCAAGAGTAAGTGGTAACGTAGTTTCTTTAGTTTCAGTAGTTGTAGTTGTTTTTGTTTCGTCTTTTTCAGAAACAAATTTAACATCCATATTTAATCTTGCAGTTGAAGATACTTCGTGAATTCTACCAACACCTACAGTAATAGCAGTGTAAGTTTGCTCAGTTTTTGCACCTGAAACAGTATCATCATATCCATCAGTGTCGTAATCAACAAAAATCTTAGTTCCATTTAGGTTGTAAGAAGCACCAAGGTTAAGACCGTTAGCTTCGAACTTGTCAGCTGCTGCTGCTCCACCTTTTGACTCATCAGAAAGGATAATGTTTGCGTAACCTTCAATGTCACCCATCATCATACCAAGACCTAGACCAAAGTTAGAATGTTCCTTCTTAAATGTACCAGCATTTTCAGTGTTACCATTTGCATAGTGAACTCTCGCTCCCCACTGAACACCCATGTCTCCACCAAAGAAAAGATCTAAAGCGTTATCGTGTGCCTGGTAAGCAGTTCTTGATGAGTTTTGAGAATCGATTTGAGATCCCATGTAAACACCGTAGTTAAACGATCCCATTTCTCTAAAGAATCCACCTTCTGCGTGTGGTGCAGTTGTTGAATCATCAGTAGTATTAGAAGCAGTTCCCCACTCAGTAGTGATGTAGTTCTTGTGAGTGTTTACTTTTGCAGCGTTTCTGAAGACGTTTCTTGCATCTTCTACGTAGAAAGAACCTCTGTCGTCATTTTGACCAAGAGCTTCTAATCTTGCTTTCGATGCGAAAGCACTTGTTGAAAGTACAGCTAAACCAGTTGCGATTAGGATTTGTTTTTTCATCCAATCTTCTCCTTGAAGTTTGAGATTACATTCCATGTGTAATCTTTTTTTATTAATATGCATAAACTGCAATAAAATATTTTTCTCAATTAATCTTAATTTTCATTGTCTTTAAAAAATTTGTCAACACCCTAAAATCATTTGTTTAAAAAAAACTAAGACAATAAATTCTTAACCTGTGACAAAACTTTCAACCCACGAGCGAGATGCGTCAAGCACGTACAGGAATCTGCGTCACTATTTTTATTCTGATCTTCATAGTAGAAAGGTGCACTACTGCTAACGAAGAATGCATTATTCAAGAACTCTTGCCCTTCTAAAAAGAAGCTATCGTCAAAATTCAGACTATGAGTATTCTCTGTTAAAACAATAAATTCTCTCGCATTTATTTCTTTAAAAGAAGGATAAATTTTTTCTAAATTTCTTTTTAATAATCTTATTTTCTTAGAAATATCCTCTTCATTGGTATCATTTGCATCAATGAAAGTTAAAAACTCTCCTGTTTGCCCTCCAGTTTCTAAAGAAACGTCAGAGAATTCGCAAATAAAGTGCCCCCATTCATGAGTATAACTAAGAGGTATTAAGAGAGTTTCCCTTTGCTCTGTTAGCTCTTTATCAAATTCTAATTTTATATGTAGAGCACATGGCGTTTTAGAGCTTTCAACAAATTCAATGAATTCATTTGAAATTTTTTCTTTGTTAACGGCTTCCTCATAGAATTTCCAAGGAGACTCTGCCCAAAATATTCTCTTCGTATAAATCTGAGTACCATTAGAACATTCGATAACCCAAAGATCACCTTCTTTAAAAACCTTTGAATAAAGGAGTTCAATTTGATTCTCTCTCACTTCAGTGTAAAAATTTTCTTCAGTTATAAAAGGAAAGATTTTATTTAAACTATAACTAGCAGCAGGAGTTGTATAGAACTCCTCTCCCCACAATAGTGTTTCAGATTTTCCTCTTCCACCAAATGGTTTGAACTTCATGTCTTTATAGAATTTTGAAGTTTCTGTTGATTCTTCTATTTCTGCATATTCAAAAGCACTCTTAATATATTCAATATTCTCTTTTCCTCTAAGTATGCTAGGACCAAGAAATATTGCATTCTCACTATTTAAAATTTCCTTTGTTAATATTTTCGTATTCTCAGAAGAAAACTTTGTCTTGAGAAAATCGTAGGTCGCGAGGGCAAATAGATCTCCCCCCAAAATTAAATTATCAACTTCAACTTTAGTGATGTCTTTAACTTCTTCTTTTTTTAATTTCTTTAAGTCTGAATAGGCCATATATGTCTCTATGTAATATCAAATAATGTCAGTTATGATCGAATATTACCTCGACGACTTCTCCATTGTCATCTCTATAACGAAAGAAACCTGCTTGATGCAGGTTCCTAATTAAATACTGATTTTTTATTTTCTACTATCTGATGGCCAACTTATCCCCGGCCCTAATCTGTCTTCTATTAAGAATCGAAAGATTTGAGACAATAAGTGTATCTAGGTTTGTCTTAGTTTTTCTGGCCACTGACCAGAGAGAATCACCTCTTCTCACAACATACCACTTCGAAGGATTCACAATTCTCGTTCCTCGAGATTTTGCAACACGAAGTCTCTTTCTATAATTCTTTCTTCTTACAACAACCTTACGAGGCTTTTCATAGAGATCTGCATACATTGCATTTTTTCTGGACTGTCCTTCTCTAAAAGGAAGTAGAATCTCACTTCCCTTCTTCAAATTCTTATTTGCTCTAATGTCATTAAGTGAGCTTAAAACATAAGGAGATTTTTTAATTTTAAACTTTCTTGCAACATCATTTAAACTCGTTCTATTCCCACGAATTTTATACTTTTGAAAAGCAATCGCTTTATAGTCCTTACCCGCACAACAAGCAGTGTAAGTGTCTTTAAGTCCTGCAGGAATACGAAGAGTGTACTTATCTTGCGCTGGAGGAGTAAACCATCTCAAAATTTCAGGGTTTAAGTATTGTATATCTTCTAAGTCTAACCCCATATCTTTTGAAAAATCTACTAAGTCTGTTCCACCTGGAACTTCAATTTCTTCAAAGTCGATTGGATCGTGAAAGTCAATTTCATTAAATCCGAAAACTTTTAAATTCTTTCCAATAATTGCGAGGGCCATAATCTTTGGAACATAATTCTTCGTTTCCGGCTTTAAGTATCGTCCCTTTCTTAAATTCCAAAAGTTCTCAGTCTTATATCTTCTAATTGCTCTACCAACTTTTCCTTCTCCAGCATTGTAAGCTGCAGCGGCAAGTTCCCAAGATCCAAATTCACTATATAGCTTCTTTAAATATTTTGAAGCTGCAACTGTTGCTTTAAATGGATCTCTTCTTTCATCAACATACCAATCAATTTTTAAACCAAACCTCTTTCCAGTGTAAGGCATGAATTGCCAAGGCCCAACTGCTCTTGCCCACGACTTTGCTTTAGTTTGAAAACCAGACTCGGCCATTGCTAAAAAGATTAAGTCTCTAGGAAGCCCATTATCTTCTAAAATTTTTCCAAGTAATGGAGCATACCTTCCCCCACGCGCAGAATATCTCTCAAAGAAACCTCTACCTCTTGTTAGAAAGTAATTTATCCACTTCTTTGTTGCAGCATTATAAACAACAGGAATATCAAAATAGTAATTATCTAGTTTTAAATGTTCAGCGCCATAAAGAAAGTAAGTCTTTCCATCGTAATCAGCAGGATTGATTTCAGCACTTCCGGCCATTGAAGTATTTGTATCAAAGTTGGCAATAGAATCTCTTGCGTCATTGGCCCAAGTAAGGTGCTTTGAGAGAACTTCCTCTTCCTTGCTTTCAACAACTTCTTTCTTCTCTACTTGTTTTAAATTCGAACATGAGAGTAAGAAAGTAGATAAGAATATTTGTGTGAGAATTGCTTTAGATATTTTCATAGTTCTCTGAAATCCTTTTTTGATCTTGAGCTAGCAGCTTAATGCCCATTCTATCTATTGTCTAATGAAGAGCTTCCCGAGTCAATCGAGAAGACCTCTTCATATTTCAATATATTTTAATTAGTTAACGGAACCTTCTATCAGAGAGTTAGAGTCCCCTCCCGAGAACTCATTATTATCCATCATCGAATCGACAACTATTGTACCCACACAATCACCAAATACATTAACAGTTGTTCTAAACATATCTAGAATTCTATCGACGGCGAGAATAAGTCCAATCCCTTCAATTGGAAGACCTACGGCTCCAAGAACAATACTCATCGTAATTAGTCCTGCTCCAGGGATAGCAGCAGCACCAATAGCAGCGAGAGAAGCCGTCATAAAAATTACGACTTGCTGACCGATACCTAATTCAATTCCATAAACTTGTGCAATAAAGATCGCAGCAACTGATTCATAGAGAGCTGTACCATCCATGTTAATTGTCGCTCCAAGAGGTAGTACAAACTTCGCAGTATCTTTTCTAACTCCTAAATTTTCCTCTACACAAGTCATAGTGATTGGAAGAGTTGCAGCTGAAGAAGAAGTTGAAAAAGCAGTAAGAAGCGGTGAACTTAAACTTTTTAAAATAAACATTGGAGATTTCTTCATTCTCCAAGAAGCAATTGCCATTAGAGCAACAGCGTGCAAGAGAAGACCAATAATAACTGTCGCCATATATTTAGAGAGTGAGACAATCGCTGAGAACCCCGTTCTTGCCATTATATCCATCATCAGAACAAAAATCCCAATAGGAGCAAACTTCATAATAACGTGAGTAAGTCTTAGAGTCATCGCTTCTAAACTCTCCATGAAGCTTACTACAGGTAGAGCTTTCTTTGGCATATAGAGAGCAACTATTCCAAACATTATGGCAAAGACAATTACTTGAAGAACAGTAGAAGTGGCCATGGCTTCAAAAGGATTTGTTGGAATCGCATTAACAATAACATCGAGAATTGTTTGATAGAGCCCCTTGGATTGAGTGACCTGCTGATGCATAACTTCCGAAAGTCCATGTAAACCTGCAGATTCTTGAATTCCTTCAACTCCTACCCCAGGGTTAATGAGGTTAACCATTATAAGTCCGAGAAAAACAGCGAAGGCAGTAGTTAGAAAATAATATCCAACTGCTTTTCTTCCCATAGAGCCTAAACTCTCAGGAGTTCCAAGGTGGTACATGGCCATGAAAATAGAAGAGAGAACAAGTGGAACGATGACCATTTTTAAAAGTCTGATAAAGATTGTTCCAATAGGCTTTAGATAGGCTGCCATTTCTCCATGCCCACTAAAGTAGAGAGCTAATCCTGCGATAAGTCCCGCAATCATAGCAATTCCAATGAGCTTTGCTTCTTTCTTAGATGCTTCCTGCATTTATTTCCCCTTTATACGAATACAATATTTAAATTTGCTAAAATATATTTATGTTAAATCATCCAATTACTTTTATTATGATTTCCCTAAGTATCGTTCTTCTCATGTCGACGCTAATTCTTAGTTTAGGAAATCCAATGATTTTTCACTAGGCTAGCTAATGCGATCACTTAAAAATAATGGCAGAGTATTTGTAATAACCATTCTCGTTGCAAGTGGCCTTCTTGTAAACAGGGCATTTTCTAAAGTTGAAGCCCCAAATTATGATTTTACGTTAAAAAAACTTGAGCCTTTTACTCCAGGAAAAAGCATTGCTGAACTTCCAAAAGAACTAGGGAAAGGTGAAATCACAGAAGACAAAGGTGATACAAAAATTATTCGCTACAACTTGGTTCATGCCAGATATAATTTTCCGATATATGTACAGGAGAAGAAAGGAATCATTTTAGATTTTTACGCAAGATTTCCAACCTACTTTCTACACGATACCTTTCATCAATCTTTAATCAATAAATTTGGCAAACAAACCAAGTATCATCGACAAGAGAATGATGCCCTCTACCTATGGGAAAATGTAAATGGAATAAAGGTTATCTACAGTGGAGCTTGTACTGTCACTTGTTATCCAAACTATATTAGCTACATTCAAGTAACAAATAAAAAGGGAGACTTTGTCCCCCTAATCAAGAAATTTAGCAATAACTTTCTAGGAAAGAAAACTAAATAGGATCTTCTCTTTTTGAATTTAAGTAAATTGCAAAGAAGCCAAATATAATCATTAAAATACAAAGAATCTGACCCATTGTTGTTGTCCCGCCAAAATAATAACCAAGTTGCTGATCAGCTTCTCTGAAGAACTCAATAAAGTATCTAAAGAATCCATAACCAATGACAAATGAGCATGCAATAACTCCATGCCTCTTCACTTTAGTCATTATAAACCACAAGATTAAAGTTAAGAGCAGCCCTTCAGCAAAAGCCTCATAAAGCTGCGAAGGATGTCTTGGGTAAGGGCCACCTGTTTTAAAAACCATTCCAAAAGCTGAATCAGTTACTCTCCCGTACAACTCACCATTTATAAAGTTCCCCATTCTTCCAAAGAAAAGTCCTGGAGTTCCTGCAAGTGCTGTTGCGTCCATTACCTGCGCCCAAGAAACACCATTTTTCCTAGCGAAGTACCAACCACCAAAGAGAAGTCCTGCAAGTGCTCCATGAAAGCTCAGCCCGCCTTGCCATACATAGAAAAGCTCTCCCAAATGACCTGAGTAATAATCCCAATTGTAAATAAATACATATGCAAATCTCGCCCCTAGAAACATGCAGATCAACATTGTCGTAATCATCGTATCGATATTTTCTTTGGGGATTTTATAGAATCCTCTATCTACTAATTTCTTTAATAGATAATTTGCAATAACAAACCCAATTACATACATCATCCCATACCAACGAACGCTCACTGGACCAATTGAGAAAATGATAGGATCTATATTTAGTGGATTCATGTAACTCTCCTGCATATTAAAACCAATATGCATTTATGCTACTCTTCTTAACTGTGCTTTACAATCTTTTAGAAAAAACTGGCCACGGATGTGGCCAAGAGAAAGTTATAAATTTAAGTTTGTTCGCGGCTGAAAACTTTCAGTTGGATAAACTAATCCCTCATAAGTTCGACAAACTGACTGAATCATTTGCCTCGTAGGAATCGTCATTCCACCATAACTAAAGTATGAGCAATGAGCAGATAGGAACGAGATAAATTGTTCAGGACTCATTTTAATTGATCTATCTTTTAAACTATTGTCTAACTTTAAAAGTTTAAATGAATTCTTCATTTTCTTTTGCCCATCTTGCGTATAAAGCCATCTTTTAAAAACATCTATAAAGACAACCTCACCTCCGGCTTCATTTGGTTTTTGCACAACCATTCCCTCATCAACAGGAACACCCCAAAAACCAATAATTCCTAAAGGGGCCAGTGACCAAGAAAGAAATCTCATCAAAATCATTTTCGTTGCAAGTTCCACCCCATCAGTTCCGAGGTCTTCAGTACATCCCATTTCCCATTCTTTAAAAGAATGACCATAGACCATCAAGGCGACGCCTCTATAACGATAAACATTATAACTATCTTTTGGATGAATACTTTCGCTTCCAAATTTATCCGATTCACTATAGAGCCCTATCTGACGCATAACCCCAGGAGAAGCTTCATTTATAGTGAGAATTCTTCCGAATTTCTCTCCATCAAAGTCCGTGAGCATTTTTTCTGACTCTGCGCTAGATAACTCATCAAATTTCATTTTCTTTAAGAGATCCAGAAAATCGGAGTGAAAACTCGACAGATTTAAACGTATATAAATAGGGAGGCCTAGTCCTTTAAAGTACTGAAAATAGGTATAGTTACTCTGCTCCATAAAATCCTCGCTTAAATCTCTTCCCCAAAGTACTGACAAGGCCAGTATTTATCGGGATTTCCCCTACTAACTTATCGACATTCAATATATTTTCCTTAAAAGTTTCTTTCATTAATAACGATGAAAAACCCTTCATTTCTCCTTAAAATCTTGACATAAGGCCCCAAATTTTATACATCTTCTAGATTCTGAATAAAAGTGACCAAGTTTAGGGTAACAAGATTCTCCAAAAAACTGTGAGGACCCCTGAGTTTGTCAAATACTAGGAGTATTAAATGTACGGAGTTGTTGAAATCTCAGGACACCAGTATAAAGTTCAAGCTGGAGATGTTCTTGATGTTGAAAAACTAAGTAGCGAAGCAGGTTCAACTGTTGCGTTAGAAAAAGTTCTATTCATTGGTGGAGAAAAACCATTAATTGGTCTTCCTACTGTAAGTGGTGCAACTGTTACTGCAAAAGTAATTAAGCACGAAAAATCTAGAAAGATTATCGCTTTCAAGAGAAAGCCAGGTATGTACCAAAAGAAGATGGGTCACCGTCAAAACTATACTGCCCTTTTAATCACTGAAATCAATGACGGTAATGGTAACATTACTAAAATCGATGCTGATTCAAAAGCTGCAAAGAAATTTTTAAAATAAGTTTAAATTAGGAGAATAAGTCATGGCACACAAGAAAGCCGGTGGTTCAACAAGTAACGGACGTGATTCAAACCCAAATATGTATGGGGTAAAGAAATTTGGTGGTGAGAAAGTCATCGCTGGAAATATTATCATCAGACAAGCAGGGAATAAATTCCACGCAGGTCCAGGTGTTAAAGAAGGAAAAGATTGTACTCTTTTCGCTGTAACTGAAGGTTCGGTTAAATTTTCTTACTACAACAAGAAGAAAAAAATCGTATCAGTTGTACAAGGTTAATTGATATTTTCAAAAGATCATAATAGAAGGGAATCCTAAGGGATTCCCTTTTTTTATATGGGCAAAAAAAACTTAAGAGTGAGATAGTTAATGCGGTTTATAGATGAAGTTCTAATCACAATTATAAGCGGAAATGGTGGCAATGGTTGCTCAAGCTTTCGAAGAGAGAAGTTCTACCCACTAGGTGGCCCAGATGGTGGTGACGGTGGAGATGGTGGAAATATCTATATCCAGGCCGACAATGGCATTAACACTCTTGTAACTTTTAGAAGTAAGAGAATCTTCAAGGCCGAACATGGTCAAGATGGTATGAATTCACAATGCCACGGTCGCTACGGTGAAGATCTAACTCTGAACGTTCCTGTTGGTACAATTATAAGATCAGCTGAAACAGGTGAAATTATTGGTGACCTTACTGAGCACGGAGAGAAAATTCTTATGGCCGAAGGTGGTCGTGGCGGAATTGGAAATATTCACTTCAAATCCTCAGTTAACCAAGCGCCAAAGACTGCAACGCTTGGAAAAGAAGGTAGAACAATTGAAATTGAGCTAGAGCTTAAACTCATTGCAGATATTGCTCTAATTGGTCTACCAAATGCTGGTAAATCAACTCTTATTTCTTCAATCTCAGCAGCTAAACCAAAGATAGCTGATTACCCTTTTACAACTCTTGAACCAAACCTTGGTGTTGTAGATATGGGAGATAATCAATCATTCGTTGTAGCTGACATACCTGGTCTGATTGAAGATGCCTCAGAAGGAAAGGGACTTGGAATAAAGTTCTTAAAACACATTGAAAGAACGAAGGCCTTTGTTCACCTAGTCGACGTTTCATGGTGCTTAGACGAATTTGAAGCCTTTGAGCAATATGTCACAATTAGAGAAGAACTTAGAAAATATAATGAAGACTTACTTACTAAGAAAGAGCTAGTTTGCTTAACAAAAATTGATGCAATGACCGATGAAGAAATTCAGAAGTATATTACATTCTTTGAAGAGCAGATTGATAGAAAGGTACTTCCCCTTTCAGCCGTATCAGGAAGAAATATTGGTCTTTTAAAGTCTTTGATGTTAAAAACTTTTGAAGATTACGAGGCGTAAGAGAGATATATGAGCACAGATTTTATCACTAAAGAAGTTCAAAAAATTGTTAAAGAGCAAAAGCTAGAATATCCGTTGAATATCGCAATGGCGACAGCTTGGATTCTTGGAAACTTTAAAGGCATTAACTTAAAAATTTTAGATGTTGCTAAATCAAGCTCTCTAACAGATTTCTTTGTTCTAGGCTCTGCAACAAACCCAACAATGGCCCAATCTATGGCCGATGAAATAACAAGACAACTTAAAGGTCACGGCTATGAAGTCATCTCAAGAGAAGGCTCTAAAAAAGGTGACGATTGGATTCTTCTAGATTTTGGAGACATCATTGTTCACGTATTTCTAGACGTATCTAGAAGCGTTTACGACTTAGATAATCTCTGGGAGAATGCGACGGAAGTTGAAATTCCAAACTCATACTACTTCTCTTCAGATGATGAAGAAAAGTCAGAAGATGCGACTGGAAAAAGTTACTTCTAGTGAAAGACATTCATCTTATCGTAGTTGGAAAATTAAAGGATAAGAACTTAGAAGCACTTGAAGATAATTATTTAAAACGAATAAAGTCACCAAAACTTCACATCCACGAAGTTAAGTCACATAAAGAAAATTTAGATTTAGAGGCCAATGAAGTTGAGAAGAAACTCAACGACATTGGCGCTACTTTTCCAATTCTTCTTGCAGAAAATGGTCAACTATTTGATAGTCCTAAGATGTCTAAGTGGCTCTTCAATCTACTAGAGGTGAAGTCAGAGAAGATCGTTTTTATTATAGGAGGAGCAAGTGGACACGGAGAAAAGATCATTCAGAGATCTAAGCAAAAACTTTCCCTATCCCCTCTAACTTATCCACATAAACTCGCAAGAATTCTCTTCGTAGAGCAAATCTATAGAGCATTAACCATCAATTCAGGTCACCCCTATCATAAGTAGTTCTATTTCTAGAACACTTAAGTAACTAGAAATCAGTTAACTAATTGGCACGCCCTTTGCTTACTCATAAGCAAGGAGATTTCAATGAAAAATATAAATCACTTGGATGTCGTAATCATTCTAGCGGGAATACTCCCCTTTTTATTTCTTAGTTTTTCAAAAGTGACGGATGGCTACGTACTATTCATTCTTATGAATTTTATTTTAATGACAATAACGTTTATAAATTTAAAAAAAGGAAGATCAAAATGAAGTTTTTTCTACTACCACTTATTCTTATTATTTCCATGAATATTACCATGGCAAATGAAGACTTCTGCTTTACAGGAATAGAGGGATTAAAGATGAATTCTATTCAAAAGAGTAATAAGAAAATGAGTTGCCAAGACAGAGACTCACTCGTAGTGGCGCTTCAAGCGGGAACTCTCACTCTTGGAACGATAACGGCCCTATGCACTTGGGCGCCCGAGCCTGCTCTCACAAAAGTTAGTGCAGCAGTCATTGCTACAGGTGGACTAATTTTGAATTATGCGACTTTCCTTGTTAGAAACTCGCCATGTAATTCATCTGAGGAAAGAGTTTTAAACGACTATGAAAGAAGAGAGTTCTTAGAAAAAATGTGTTCAGCTATGGATAAGAACTATAATGAGTATACTGAAAAGTGCGAGTGAGAACTCGCGCTTAGCTAATTACACCTACTGCTTTTTTAACTTCTTTTAAAAACTCAGCGGCCTTTGGTCTTACTCTTTCAGCGCCCTCTTTTAAGACCAAGTCAATTTTAGACTTATCTGCAATCAATTCATTATATTTCTCGCGAGGCTCTCTGAGGTATTCGTTTGCAACATTAAAGAGTTCTAGCTTAGCTTCTCCCCAACCAATTCCCTTTCTATACCATGCATCGAGTTCTTTAATTTGGGCTTCGCTAGCAAAGAGTTTATAGAAGTCAAAAATTACTGAATCATTTGGATCTTTAGGAACTTCAGGAGCTGTTGAGTCCGTCGCAATCTTATTAATCGTTTTCTTCAATTTCTTCTCAGGTAAAAATAATGGGATATGGTTTCCATAACTCTTACTCATCTTTCTTCCATCTAGTCCGGGAACAAGAGCTCCCTCCTGGGCCTTTGCTTCAGGTAGAGTAAAAATATCTCCATAGATATGATTAAATGAACTCGCAATATCACGAGCAATCTCAATATGCTGTAATTGATCTGCACCAACGGGAACTACATTAGTTTTAAGAAATAAAATGTCACAGGCCATTAAAATTGGGTATGTATACACACCCATATTCACACCATGGTCAGTATCGCGTTTTTCAATTTCATTACTTTGTACAAGGGCCTTATAGGCGTGGGCCCTATTCATAAGCCCCTTTGCAGTAAAGCAAGAAGTGATCCAGTTTAATTCTAAGATTTCAGGAATATGGCTTTGTTGATAAAGAGTCACTTTTGAAGGATCAAGCCCCAGCGCCAACCAAGTTGCTGCTACATCATAAATATATTCTCTAAGAACTTCTGGCTGATGGACAGTGATAAGAGAATGATAATCTGCTATAAAGTAATATCCTTCATAATCACCAGAGTTTGCCATTTCAAGTGCTGGCTTAATTGCTCCAAAATAATTTCCAAAGTGCGGAACACCTGTTGGCTTGATACCTGTTAAACTGATTTTCTTACTCATACTTTTCCTATCAACATTAATCTATGACTCATAAAGTTACAATAATAGGTAGGTGAAAACAAGACTAATCTTTAAACATCTCTTCAAGTTGTTTATTTGATTCTTTTAACTTCTCAAGGTTTTTATTCATTTCTTTCAAAGCCGAACTTCCTTCTATTAGGCTCTTAACCTTCTTAGAATCTTCAGTTTCTTTACCATGATATAAATCATTGAGAGCGCCTTCAGTATTTACAGTGTTCTCAGATCCTTCAAAAGAAAAACTAGATGGTGAACCAAGAGTTGAACAGTTTAAAACTCTCCCCTCTTTATCTAACTCTAAGCTTAATTTTACAACTCTAACGTACTTCTTAGCCCCATAAGACTTTCCTACCTTAGAAAAGTTAAACACTAGTTGCATAAGCCCTTTGAACTCAGAATCTTTTTCAAAATTTCTTGTCGTTATAGAGTCTAATCTAATTAAACCTAACTCGTAAATTTCGCCTTTTTTATAAATTGGTTTCCCATTGGATTTTAGAATATCTTCTAATTCAAATTCAACTCCATCCTTCAAATATACTCCCTCAAAGTTCTTAGCACAGTAACCTGGCCTTGCAAGATATGCTTTTGCCTCTGAGTAAAAGTTTTGAACTGCAGCTCTGGAGCGAAGAGATTTTTCCGATAATGTTTGATTTTCCATTAACTTCATCATCCCAAGTGATAACAACCCCATCATTCCAGCGGCCATCATAATTTGGACCATGGAAAAACCATTATTATTTAATTTTCTCATTAGATAATTATATTAAGCATATGAGCAAGAAGGTATCGGAAAAGAATTCCTATTTAGGAGTATTTTTGACACAAAAAAAGACTCGTTTGAAGAGTCTTAAATTGTCATATCTAAATGGTGCCCAGGAGAGGACTTGAACCTCCACGCCAAAGGCACTAGATCCTAAGTCTAGCGTGTATACCAATTTCACCACCTGGGCATATATTCGAGTGATATGACGTCCTGTATTTTTAATGGTTCTGGCCAGAAATGACAAGTAAAAATTTAGATTTTTTTGAAATAGTTAATAGATTAAGCCGCTTTCTTTTTATTTATAGCTAATTTTCTTTCGAATTCTGTAACTTTAGATTTCAGGAGGTTGGCTTCTTGCTTATATTTGAGAATTTCTTTCTTTTTCTCTGCCAACTCAGCCTTTGCCTTATCTGACTCTGCTTTGAAGTTATTATTCAACTTTTCAAGTTGTTTGATTTTATGCTGAAACTTTGCACTATCTGACGACTGAGTAGAGCTTCGACCTGAACCATTTTTACTGCTTGATTCTTCGACCTGTGCTGTTAAAAATTTATTCTTCTGCTCAAGTTGCTTTATCTTAAGTCCAATCGCTTTATTCTGATCGCTTCCTTTTTTAATTTCTAAGACAAGCTTTTCAATTTCTCTTTCTTTTTCTACAACTAAGTTTTGGTCAGATTCTAAATTTCTGCTTGGCACGACAACTTCTGATAACTCTGCTTGAACTTTTTTTAAGTTTTCAACTTCTGCTCCCAACTCTTTATTCTCTTTTTGTAATTTATTTATAATTACCTGACTCTTCATCATCTTCTCTCTAAAGTGAGTCGTGTCAGCATCTGCCTTAGAAGTAGAATTTCTTTTCTCATCCTCTAGTTTTGTATTTAAAGTTTCACTTCTCTCTTTTGCTTCTTCTAGCATCGTCTCCAAGGTTTTAATCTTAGACTCATACCCTTTAGCCTCTGCACTTGCTAAACCCTTATGAAGAACATGGTCTATCGCCTCATTTGTTCTCTTCTCAGTTTCATTATTAGTAACGATATTTTCTGTATTTGTTTTTAAAATTTCTATTTGTTTATTCTTTCTTTCAAGCTCAGTGTTTAATCTTGAAATCTCAACATCGTGACGAACATCGTCGACCTTATTATTCTTACTTGATGAAACTAGAAGTTCTTTTTTCATAACATCTATTAATTTCATCATACGACTAAGCTGAATGTCTTTCTTAGCTGAGGCTTCTTTTAATTTTTCAAACTCAGTACTATCAAAAGAAGGGACTTCTCTCTTCTCATCAGAAACTGTTTCAAGAACCGAATCATTTAAGAGACCTTGAACTAAAGCGGAGGATTCGCCTTCTGAAATATTCATTCTCTCTCTAAGCATAGTTGATACTTGAACACTTAGATCTTCATGCCCTTTAATTTCATCACTAGAAATTTTTCTCTTAATATCAGCAACGAGGCTATCTCTAGTGCTTCTCCACTTTGGTAATTCACCTTTCACATTAGAAAAATCTCTCTCCGCCTCTTCATTAACCTTAAGACTCTTTACTTCAAGAATATCTTTATTTTGTCCAAGATCCTCTTGAGAGCCATTGATGATAACTTTTTCGTTATCTTCCTCTTCTTTAGAGCCTTTAATTAGTTGTGACGTTTCCCCTATATCTTCTCTAGCACCTTTAATAACTGTCGTCGTCTCATCAGCTTCATCCACCCATCCTGAAACTCTTTCGATTGCCTCTGTGTAGTCTTGAACACCAAGACTTACAATTTCATTGGCCTCATCAATATTTAAGGACTCTACTTTCTTTAGGAATTTTTCTAATATTTCTTTTTGATTACTGGAAGTCTTTTTAATTTCTAAAGATTCTTTAATTTCATTATGTTTCTGTGAGTTTAATAGTAAATTTAAAATTTCTTCTTTAGAATCTAGGTCTAATTTTGATATTAAATTCTGATTTGGATAATCGCGGAGCACACCTGCCAAGCTATCTAATGTGATTTCTTCAACATCAATTTCTTTCATTTCTAGAAAGTTAACAATTCTTGAAATTGAACTCAGTGAGATACTTTTTCCCTTGTCCTTACCTAGTTCCAAATGAAGATCTTCTTTATAATTGATTTTAACTTTATTAGGCTTCTCACCTTCAAGAGAAGGTCTCACTGCTTTAAACTTGTCGATCCCATGAATATAAATTGACTTAGAACTACTCACATCTTTAGTCCATGCAGATGTAATCACAAGCTTACTAGAACTTTTTAGTGTATAAATATCTAACGATGTAGCCTCTTTGCCCATGCCAGATAAACTTCCTTCCTCTTTAGAAAGCGCCTTCCAGACAAGCTCACTATAGAATTTTTCAACAGGAAAATGAGCTTGTAAAAAAAAGGTGTCACCACATATTCCAAAATCGACATCGAGAGGAAATGATCCTTTCTCTTTCTGAATAACCTCAGACACATAATTAAACAAATGAAAAAGTCCCTTCTTTATATTAAAGAAGTCAAACCCTTCTTCAGCAGCTTTTACCGATATGGAATCACAATAGAAACCTGAATTTAAATGATCGGTAACTTTAACTTTTCCAAGAGAGCGCAATTCCTCTGTAAGACCACTATTCACTTGAAGAGTTGCGCTATCACCTAAGAGTCTCTTAAAGAAGGTTCTCTCTATTTCGCTCTGTAATAATTCGCTAGATATTACTGCGACACCACCCATTTCAAAAAAGGATTCACGGTCATCAGTTTCTCCAAACAAAATAAACCTTCCCTCTTTAGAACCTATTGCATCAACATGATCAATAAGAGTGAATTCATAATCAAAGTCAGGGCTATAGGATGCTTCTATGACATAGTCTAATTCGGCAAGAATAGAAGTTACAGACTCTGGCAGATCGCCTTTCACTAAATTTAGGATATACTTTTTTACTTTATCCATCATGAGGCTATTTGCTCCTGATTGGCTACGTCTAAAAATATATCTCTAATACTCTCTTTAAATGATTTAACAAAAGAGTCATCCTCTTCGCTTTCTTTAAAAATTCCTTTAAGAAACTCAACACCATCATTTTCTGAAAAATCAAATTCTGAGTAAGGAAGAGTTCTTTCTATGAAAATTGAAATTTTTTCAAGCTCACTTAATTCATTAAAATTGAGCCCTATTCCTTTTTCACTGCCTTCAAATTCTTCGTGATGGAATTGAATCAGTCTGGAGAGATGCTTATGACTTAATTGATAATATTTTGATTTCTCATAGGCCATGAGAGACTCGCTAATATGATCGAGATCACCAATCTTATAAGTATTCTTTGCGTATGAGTAATCATTGAAAAAACTTATATTATAAAGATCTGTTAAGAAACTTCCGTGAGTATATCCTGCAGACAAGGCAAGAAGAGTTACTAGGGAAGAAAATAAACTCGCTCTTCTAAGTGTACTCAGAGCATGTTGATCCATCTCTTCTTCAAAGCTTGGAGAAATTTTATAAAATGTATCTTTGAAAATAATTACTAGGCTCAATAGAGATCCATCTAAATCTCCATTCCAATAAGTTGGTAGAATGTGTTTGAGCAATGAATCTCGATATGAAAGTCTTTCTCTCTCATTTGTGGACACGAGAAGCTTTGAGAGAAGGTCTTTAGCCACAGCTATAAAATCTTCATTACAAACTTCATTTATAAATAAGTATTCTGTTACTTTTTGAAATTTTTCTAGTTTTGAAAAGTCGAGATAGTCTCCGCAGTGAAGAAGCTTAACAAGTTTACCATCTGACTTCTTCCAATATAGATCCCCATGAGAAGTTTTCATCTTCTCAAGGTCGTTAAATGAAATGGGTCTTAACTCTCCAATAGCTTCAGCAGAACCCTTAGATGAGTCTAAATTTTTAAACATGCATTTCTCCACAAAACTTATCGGAAAAATACAGTAAATGATTAGAATTAAAGAAAAAAAAAGCCTCCAGAAACGGAGGCTAAAGTGCCGAAATTATGTTTTATTTTCCCTTAAGCTTAGGATCTAGTGCGTCTCTAAGAGCATCTCCTAGCATATTAAGAGAGAGAACAACTATCATCATAGCAAGAGTAGCTGCTCCAAGTTGCCACCAGACACCTCTTGCAAGCTCAAGTTTAGCATCGTCAATCATTGTTCCCCAACTAGGTCTACCTTGAACTCCTAGACCTAGATAAGAAAGAATCACTTCTGTCTTGATCGCCGTTTGGAACATTAATGAGAAGTTGATTATCACTAAGTGAGATACGTTTGGAAAAATGTGCTTAATAAGCTTTCTAGAGTGTCCTCCGCCTAGTGCAGATGCCGCTTGAACGTAGTCTCTATTCTTATGTCTCATTACCTCACCACGGATCAGTCTACAAAGATTCACCCATGAAGTAAGCCCTAGGGCCACATACATTGAAACAAGTCCTCTACCAAGAACAAATGAAAGAGCTACTAAGAGCATAATTGTTGGGATTGATTGAAAGCAAGTGTAGAACCAAACAATTACTTCATCTACTTTTCCACCGAAGTACCCTGCGATACTTCCCATAACAACACCAATACAAACAGAAATAAGAGCGGCTACAAGTCCAACCGACATCGCAACTTCCGTTCCTTTAATCATTTTTGTAAAAACGCTTCTTCCGAAAATATCTGTTCCAAATAGGAAGTCTCCGCCTGGAGCTGAGTAAGAAGGCCCTACTTCAACTGCCCAGTCAGAAGCAATGAGACCAGTTGCTGAAAGAACTGATATAAGTGCATACACTCCAACAATGATCAATGACATTACGGCCATTTTATCTTTAAAAATATTTTCGACGGCATGATCCCAAAGGGATTTTGATTTCTTCAATTTAGATTCCTCTATTTCTACACCCTCTACGGATTGAATACTTGATTGTGACACTTCTCACTCCTACTTAAGTCGAACTCTT
Organism: Halobacteriovorax sp. JY17; assembly: GCF_002753895.1. Classification (NCBI taxonomy): domain Bacteria; kingdom Pseudomonadati; phylum Bdellovibrionota; class Bacteriovoracia; order Bacteriovoracales; family Halobacteriovoraceae; genus Halobacteriovorax; species Halobacteriovorax sp. JY17. The sequence continues at coordinate 166,738 of NZ_NJER01000003.1, forward strand.
GGATCTACAATTGTGTACAGAACATCAGTAATAACGCTAAAGATGATATAGGCCATTGCTGTCAAAATAGTCATTGCCTTAATTACTGGAAAGTCTGAATTATAGACACCATTCAATGTGATTCCACCAAGACCTGGAATACTGAAAAAGCTTTCTAAGAGGAGAGCTCCAAGTATCAGGAAAGGGATTTGAATAACAACAAATGTGATAATAGGTATCATTGCATTCTTTAAAACGTGCTTAAACAAAATAACTCTTTCAGAAAGACCTTTCGCCTTAGCCGTTCTTACATAATCTTGATAGATTTCATCTAGCATTACTGTTCTATAAAATCTCACATCAGGACCAATCGAGAGAATAATCCAAATGATAATTGGCAGAACAACATATGGAACAAAGTCAGGAAAACCAGACTCATAACCAGAAATTTCAAACCAACCTAACTTATAAGCAAAGAACCATTGCCCAAATAGGATATAGGCAAGAGAAGTAATACTCATCAGAAGTACGCAAAAGAATACCGCGCACTTATCAATCCATTGCCCTCTAAAGAAAGAAACAACGAGAGAAATTGATACTGCAATTATTGTAGAGAGCACAAATGCTGGTAAAGTCAGAGTTAAAGATGGTATTGCACCATTTTTAATCATCTGAATAATTTCCTGCTTAGTTGTCCACGATCTACCAAAATCAAAAGTAAATGCTGATTTAACAATATCTAGGTACTGGGCCCACATTGGCTTATTTAGTCCTAATTCGTTTCTAAGGTCTGCAATTTGAGAAAGTGTTGCATGTTTTCCAAGCATAATAAGGGCCGGATCTGGCGCAACAACATTAAATATAATAAATATTATCAATGCGACCCCTAGGATTGTAGGGATTATGTAAAATAATCTTCTTAAGATGTACTGCCACAAATTCAAAATTAACCACCTGATTAATGTAAAAAGCCCTCTACAAGAGAGGGCCGAGATTTTTAAGTTATAACTTAAAGTTTTTCAATAGATTTAGCTTTAAGCTCCGAATCAATATTTAAATACTGAGCCTGACCTGTTTCAAAGTCAGTGGACATATAATTCTTTAAGAATGAATGTCTAAGCGTAAAGTTTTGTCTATGAACACCGTAGATCCATGGAGCTTGCTCAGCTGCAATTCTATTCATTTTCTCATAGAGAGCTGTTCTCTCAGGAGAATCTTGCATTACAGAGGCTGTCTTAAATAATTTATTAAATTCTGGATTATTATATCCCGAACCATTTGCTCCTGGAGCTTTATTTGGTCCGTATAAAAGTTGTAAGAAGTTTTCTGCATCTGGATAATCCGCTCCCCATGCAATTCCGTAAAGCATTACTTGCCTTTTTGTAATCTTCTTCTGAAGTTCTGGCCAAGGATTAGTTACAACTTTAATTCTTACTCCGATTTGAGCAAGTTGTTGCTTCATGTAATCACCAATTTGACGAGAAACAGTTCCCGATGGGCAATCGTAAGTAATCTCTGGAAGACCTTTACCTTCAGGGTAACCTGCTTTTGCAAGTAGTTTCTTAGCTTCTTCGATATTTGGTCCTCTATAAGGAGAGACATAGCCTGGGATATTTCCAGCAATTCCTGGAGGAACTACTGACTGAGCCGGAAGAGAAGTGTTGTTGTAAAATAGCTCATTAGACTTCACAACATCATATGCAAGAGACATTGCTCTTCTTAAGTCAGCATTTTGAAAAAGTTTTAAATCATGATTAAACGCTGTGTAAGTAACATCAAGAGATGGATTGATCAGAAGACTAATCCCTTTTTTCTCATATTCAGGAGACAGGTTTCTATCAGGAGTTACTGCTGAATCAAAGTTATCTTTTGGAATTCCAATGAAATCAACTTTTCCTTTTAGAAAGTTTAGCCATCTTGGTTGAGATTCAATAATAACATTCACTACTACCTTATCTACTAATGGAAGCTCTTTACCAGCATCTTTTAAAAAACCTGCTGCCTTAAATTCATCGCTCGCCTCAGTTGGGTAGAGCTTCTTTCTAAAGTTAGGGTTCTTTGTATAAACGATTTTCTTCGTCTGCTTAAACGTTGGAAGAATAAATGGACCAGTTCCCACAGGATGGTTTAAAAATTCCTTTCCGTATTTTTCAACAACTTCTCTAGGAGTTGCAAAAGTAAACGGCATGGCTAAAGAATAAAGAAACTGAGGGAATGGTTTTGTTAATTTAAATTCCACAGTATATTTACTTGTTGCTTTTAAACCTTCAACTACTTCATCATAATCTACACTTGGAAGATCTGAATACTTTTCTCTCCACTCATTAAGTCCCTTAATTTTTCCATCAAGTAACCACCAACCAAGTCCCTGAAGCTTTGGATCAGCAAGTCTCTTTATAGAGTATACAAAGTCCTCTGCAACAAGTTCTCTACCCTTTCCATTTGGAAATGCAGAATCATCATGGAAGAGAACACCTTGGCGAATATTAAAAGTATAAGTAAGGCCATCTTCAGAAACAACTGGCATTGACTCAGCAAGGTTAGGAACAAGAGTGTATGGTCTTTTTAAGTAGTGGTACTCTAATAGACCTTCGTAAACACGACCTACTTCATTACTTGAATAACGGTCATTTGCATAAATTGGATCCATACCTTTAACTTCAGCAGATACAGCAATATTTAGCGTCTTACCCGTTTCCACGTTCTTCTTTGTACAACTTGCAAATCCAATAAGGAGAGCGATTGCTGTAAAAAGTGTTGTAAACTTCTTCATAGTAAATTTCCTCTGTTTAGTTTTCTTCCAAAACCTAGCAATGTAACTTAAAATCTATACAAAATTATTTAGAGAATATCTAGGAATTAAAGGAAAAGACTTATTAGCTTCGCGTTATTCACAGCGGTTAAAGAATAGTTCAACCTTAAATGAATCCTTGCTTTGCTTATTATCAAGGGGATAGATAGAAAGACGCTTTGGTCCATTACTTGTGAGGCTAGAAAAGTCGAACCTCATAATATTGCCCTGATCGTTAGCTCTATCTATAAAGAGATGCTCATTTCTAATGCTCCAAAGCAGATCTCTCGTTCCGACGCGGCATTTGCTCTTCGAACAAGTCTTAGATCCAACCTGGCTTAAACTCTCGCTTAAATAAATAATTTCACCTAAGCCATTTGCAAATGATTTCAAATGACTCAAGTTATCTTTTGAATCTTGGTGATTTCTAAGTGATGTATAAATTCTTCTAGCAAAATTTCCCTTTAACTTTGCCCCAGACCTTTCAACATCTCCCCAATAGAGAGATAGCAACTCAGAGCCATGCAGTGGAATATCAACGGCCATTTTCCAGACTTTCTCTTCTGTGGAACTTACTGACTCGTAAGAAAACAAAGTAGTACTAGAGAGAATTTTTATTCTCCCTCTACCTTCTCCAGACAAGCATAAATTTGTTAATTGATTTCTTAGCTCTGAAAGAGCTTCTACTTTAGGGCCATTATGTGCACAAGAAAGTAGTATTAACGAGACGCAGGCAAGCGAAGCTTTTCTAAGCCACTTAATTCTTTTAGTACGTCCTGTCTTTCCGATTCGACTTTGCAATTGTTCAAGGCCTCCACATAGAATTCTTTAGCTTTTCGAAAATCTTTAAGCTTCGTATAAACCATGGCTAAATGTTTAGTAATAACAACATCTGTACTGACTAAAGTCCATGCTTTTTTTATCTCGACTAACGCTTTTTCGTAGTCTCCAGTCTTATAATAGAACCAACCAAGACTGTCTCTTATATAGCCATCATCTGGCTTTAACTCTACCGCTTTTGTGATTAGCTTTAAAGCTCTGTCTAACTCAATTCCTCTTTCAAGAAGTGAGTAACCTAAAAAATTTAAAGCATGTGGGTTTTCAGGATTCTTAACTAATAGTTTTTCGATTACTTCTTTAGCTCTATCAAATCGATTTGTTTTTTCAAGTAGAGCTGCAAAGTAATACTCATGCCCTTCATTAAAAGACTTTTCGTCTTTTACCTTCTCCATTTCAGCAACTGCACCATGGAGCTCTCCTTCATTTTCATAAAATCCAGCAAGCATAACTCTAAGCTCAACTCTTAAAGTAGAGTGCTTCCCTGCTCTTTCATCAACAAAGCTCACAAGCTTATTTCTAGTTTCCTTTTGCTCAATTGCACTAGCTTGAAGAATTTGCGCAATTTGAATATTACTTTCATGAAATAGAGAACTTTCTTCAGGAACTTTTGAATAATAAGTCACTGCAGAGTCAAACTCTCCCGTCTGTTGATAGAGAGTTCCTAAGTAATAAAGAACTTTATCTGACTTTGGTACCGCAGATAGGATTTCTTTAAAAATACCTTTAGCATCGTCATATCTCTTAGAGTCTGCATACAGAATTCCAAGACGTACTTTTAAATTTAAATCACTAGAATCGATATTTGATAATCTTTCTGCAAAAGGAATGACTCGTTCATATTTTCCAAGAGCGAAGTAAATCTGAATGATGTTCTTTAAAACACCGTAAGCATTTGGACTTTCTTTTAAGAATTTCTCATACACTTCTAATGCTTTCGTAAACTTCTTTTCTTCTTCGTAAATAGCTCCAAGTCCTATTGCCGATTGCTGATAAGTAGGATCTATCTTCAATGATCTTTTAAAATTTTTCTCAGCGGCCCTGATATTTCCTCGAGCAATTTCAATCTTTCCTCTATAAAAAGAATAGATTGCTTTCCCTTTCGCGCTTCTTTCACACTTATTTAAGAGTTTAAAAGACTTCTTAAATTTTGATTCAAGAGAGTAAGATTTGGCTAAGAATACGCAGGCCTCTTCAGAAGTTGGATATTTCTTTAAGATAGAAAGATAAACTAACTGCGCCTCTCTTTTTTCCCTTAATGCTGTGTGAACTCCAGCTAAAATCAGCCCCACCTTTTCAGATTCTTCACTCTTATAAAGAGATGAAAGGATCTTCTTAGCTTCAGCAAGCTTATTTAAACGAATAAGCTCTACTGCATATCTCTTCTCTACATATTCATCATTTTTTTTAACTTTTAAAACGTATTCAAAAAATAGAGCTGCTGACTCACTATCGCCGCGAAGCGAAGCATCCGAACCCTTCATATAAATTTCATCCGCAAAGAATGAAAGCCTTGTCTTATTGCTCACAGGAATTGAGTTAAACTCTCTTTCAAGCTTTTCCTGTAATGAAAATTTACTGAGATCTTTCTCTGAACCTACAATTGCTTTTAGCGGATCAATGACGCTTACTTTCTTCTTTACTCCTGAGCATGAATAAAGATTAACGATTAGCAATAAGTAAGAAATTTTCTTAAACATGATATCCCTTTAAGTACGAATGGCCTCCGAGATCGGAGAATTCCCTTCTTACTTGTCGTGATTGCAGAGAAAATATTTAAATCTTTGTTTAAAATAGAGAAAAAGGTACATTTTACCGAAAAAATTGTGCAGCACACCCAAAACAGTCTTATCAAGATCCTTAAGAAATCTTTATTTTCAGTCTCTCTAATCAACTGAAAACACATAAATGATCCTAGAAATAATGCACTGTAAGAATTTTGTCAGGATTTTCAGTTGACACCCTTTTGCCGTTCTTGCTAATTCATTGAGTCGTTAATCGAAGCAAAGCATTAATTGAATGTAACTATAGCAATAGCCCTTTCAAGCTATTGATATTGTATACTTCTTTACTTTCCTTTACTTAACAACGCTAAGCACTGAAAAATATACATAAAGACTTTCTTTTCGATATTTTGATGCTAGAAGCTAAAAAACAAATTAATTATTTAATGAGACTAATATCTCATATTCAAATAGGGGAAATAAAAGATGAACGACGTAAGAATTATCAAGAGATACCAAAACCGTAAGCTTTATGACACACACCAAAGCTGTTACGTTACTCTAGAAGAAATCGCTCAGATCATCAGAGAAGGTCATGAGATTCAAGTAATTGATAACAAAACTAAAAATGACATCACTTACATGACTCAAATTCAACTTCTTTTTGATCAAGAAAAGAAATCGACAAGAGCTGGTGACGTTGAACTTCTTAAAAGAGTTATCAGATCAGAAGAAGGGACTTTTACAGGGCACATTAGAGCTCTTGAAGGGACAACTTCAACTGAAACTACTTCTGAGCCAACTTTAAGCGAAAACCTAAACAATTTCGTACAAAACACTGAAGTAAACTCAACTGTTGAAACACCAAGTACTTTAAACTAATATAAGGGGGAGATTAATCCCCCAGTTTAGAGACTAGAAATGAAAAAATATTTAAAGAATTTTTCAAAATATGTAATTCCTGTTGCTTTCTTAGCAACAGGTTTTTCAGCCACAGCAAAACCATCTATAAAGAAATTAACATCTGATGAAAAGTCTAAAAATGTAGACTCATCAATACCTGCTTCTAGGAATATGAATCCTTTAAATAAGCACAGTATAGGTCTTGGTATCGGACAAACTTTTCTCATGAGTGAGTTTGCAGACAAAGGCGAAGACAAGATTACTTGGGATCTATTCTATAATTACTCTGCTAGTCACTCTTTTGACTTTCTAGCAAACTTTCATACTTCCAAGCATAAGTATCTCAATCAATACACACAACTAACAGGTCTGGCCCTTGGAATTAAGGCAAAGACTTTTCAATTTGATAACTTCTCACCATTTATCACAGGTGGTTTTGGCTTCTATCAACCTAAAGTAAGAAGACTCATTAACAATGAGCTTGTCACTTCGAAAACAAAAATGACTTTTGGTTATCATGCTGGGGCTGGCGCTGATCTTAGACTCAATGACAAATTTACAATAGGTGTTATGGGAACTCTTCATAATCCATTTGATGTTAAGCAAGACCTTCAACCGGAAGTTGAAGGCTCTTACGTCAAATTAATGATGACGACTTTCTACACTTTCTAAGCATGTCGCACCGACTTTACATAATTACAGGAAAAGGCGGTGTTGGGAAAACATCACTTTCACTCTCATTAGCAAAGAAACTTGCAGAAAGTGGAAGTAAAGTTCTCTATAACAGTTTTGATCAAGAAGACCAGACAGAGCTCTGTGAAGAACTGAATATCCCCTCCCTTCACTTAGAGCTAGAAAAATCGGCCGAAATTTACATGGGCAAGAAGCTTGGATCAGAAATGGTTGCCTCATGGATCATGAAAACTCCTTTCTTCAAATCCCTTTTTAATATGATTCCAGGTCTTGGTCACATGATTCTCCTAGGCCATGTAATCGACCTACTTGAAGATGATCCTACCCTTACAATTATTCTAGACTCACCATCCAGCGGACATGCAATGACCATGTTTGAGTCCTCTCATAATTTTAAAGAAATATTTGGGTCTGGATTATTAGTCGAAGACATAAACCGAATGCATCGATTTATTTACGCTGAGAATTCACTTAAAAACTATATTGTCTCTCTTCCAACTAAAATGGCCCTTAACGAATCCAAAGAAGTAAAAGAGCACTTACAAGATTTAAACTTTAGAAATACAGAAGTCATAATCAATGACTGTCTCTCACCTCTTCTTTCAAGCAAGGAAGAGTTACCAGATTTTTTGAAAATAAAAAATCAACTTGAGACAGCTGTTATTGAAGAATATAAAGAAGTTGCCACAAAGAAGGTCCCTCACTCACTTGGAGAGGACTTTCAAAGCGTCATACTCGATTTATCAAAGAAAGATATTGGAGAACTCTTATGAGTATTCCAAGTAAGAAAGTAGAAATTTTCTGTGGTACTGGAGGGGTTGGTAAAACCACTCTTGCAACTTCTAGAGCTGTCTCTCTTGCTAAAGATGGAAAGAAGGTTCTGCTCATTACAATTGATCCGGCTAAAAGATTGAAACAGCTTCTAGGCCTTGATAATCAAGACTCTGGTAATATTACTCCCGTTTCAACTAAGACTTTCTTTCCAGACGAAGAGGAATCAAGCGACCTCTACGCGTTATTACTTTCTCCTGCAAAAACTCTTGAACGAATAGGTACTGCAGAGGGACTTACAAAAGATCTAGATAATAGGATTTTAAAAGTTCTCACAAAGCCTTACGGTGGAATGAATGAGATCATGGCCGTTATAGAAGTACAGTTTCACCTAAGCCATAGTGACTACGATACAGTTATCTTAGATACTCCTCCAGGAAAACACTTTATTGACTTCTTGCAGGCGACACGAAAAATTGAACAATTCTTTGATAAGAGTTTCGTAGAAATCTTCAAATTTCTTGGAAAGAAAGTAGGACAAAAAAGTGCTCCTAAGAAATTATTTTCTAAAATTGTTTCTACCGGAATAAAGAAGCTCTTAAGTTATCTTGAAAAGGTTACTGGTTCAGACTTTGTAGATCTCTTTGTCGATGCAATTGGGTTTCTCTATCAAACAAAAGATCACTTTACGTCGGCAATTGAATTTCAAAAAGAACTGGGAAAGAAGGATTTCTCCAACTGGTTCTTGGTGACGTCCGCAGAGCATCATAAAGTAGGAGAAGCTCTTCACCTCCTCCAAGGGGCAGGTGAATTTATGCACGATGATAACTTTCTATGTGTCAACAAGTGTCACAAACCCTTCTTAGACAATTGGCATCCTCATGATACAGAGCTAGAATTACTGAAATCAACTATGCTCACTAAAGAAAATGAGTTAAAAACATTTGCAGGTAAAAACTTTCACAGAGTCCTTGAGTTCTCAGAGATACTCTCTTCAAAACCCTGTGAACATGTTACAAATTTAGCACAAGGTTGGAATCTACTTCGGTCTTAGGAGCAAATAATGTCATTTAAAATTAATACTAAAAGCGAATTTGAAAAATTTGTATCTGAAAACTGGAACGAAATTAATTCCTATATTGATACTAAGTTTGAAAAGAAAACGACTCCAATATATTCAAGCGTTGATATCAGAGAGAGCAAAGATAAAATAGCCCCAGTTGATCACAATATGTATCCTGCTGGGTTCAACAATCTCTGTTCACTCGACCTAGATTACGCGACGGAAGTTTTTGGTTCCGCAATCTCGGAAGTTGGCAAAGAAGTAAAGAGAGTTGGAATTATTCCAGAATCTCACACTAAGAATCTCTTCTACCTAGACCACCTAGCAATGCTAGGAAAAGTTATCAGCGATGCCGGGTATGAAGTGACTTTTCTAAGCTTTGACAATAACCTCTTTCAAGAAGGTGGCGAACTCAACTTAATTTCTCATTCACAATTCGATCTACAAATTCTTAAAGCAGAAATTAAAGATGGAAAAGTATTCTCAAATGGAATAGAGCAAGAATTCGTTATTTTAAATAATGACCAATCTGACCCTATTGATATTGATTGGAAGTCCGTCACTACACCTATCAATCCGACTCCTCTTATTGGTTGGTTTGCGAGACAGAAAAACAAGCATTTCTCTTTCTATGATCAAACAGTAAAGGATTTTTCAGCTCACTTTGAAATCAATCCTAATATTCTTCAGGCAAAGTTTAGAACAGTTGAAAATGTCGACTTTTCCTCTAAAGATGGATTAGAGCAATTAGGTCAGGCTGTTGACGATTTAAAGAGCGAACTACCAGAAGATAAGAAGATTTTCGTGAAGGCCTCTCAAGGAACTTACGGTATGGGTATCAGTGTCGTTTCTTCAGGAGAAGAAATCATTACAATGAATAGAAAAGCTCGAAATAAAATGGATGTAGGGAAGAATAAGATTAAGTTCACATCTCTTCTAGTCCAAGAAGGTGTAGATACAATTCTTCAATACGATGATATGCCCGCAGAGGTTGCGATTTACCTTGTTGCAGGAAAGAGTGTCGGTGGATTTATGAGAGCTAATAGCGAAAAGAAAGCCGATGGTAATTTAAATAGTCGCGGAATGGTTTTTAGAAAGTTCTGTATTAGTGAAATTAGACAGAATCAAGATCACAAAGCAAAAGAAGCTATGTATACGGTGATTGCAAGACTTGCAACGCTGGCGAGTACAGATGAAATAAAAGAAGTATTAAATTAAGGAGAGAGATATGATGAAAGGATCGAGAGCTAATGTTGTTGAAGCAATTGGAAATACTCCTATTGTAAAATTGAATAGTTTAGCAAAAGATAGCAACTGTGAGATTTATGTAAAGCTAGAGTTTATGAACCCTGGTGGATCAACTAAAGATAGAATCGGTGCTTATATGCTCGACCAGGCAATCATTGATGGAGACCTAAAGCCAGGTGGAACAATTATTGAGGGAACTTCTGGAAACACAGGAGTTGGTCTCGCCATGTGGGCAGCGGTACACAAGTATAAGTGTATCTTCGTTCTCGCTGATAAGCAGTCTCAAGAAAAAATTGATAACTTAAGAGCTTTTGGTGCAAAAGTTGTGGTCTGCCCTACTAATGTTGAACCAGAAGATCCTAGATCTTACTATAGTGTCTCAAAGAGATTGGCCCAAACTATTCCAAACTCTTTCTATGTTAATCAATATGACAACCTTCACAATAGAAATACTCACTACACGTGGACTGCTCCTGAAATGTTTGAACAAACTCAAGGAGATTTCGATGTCTTTATGGCCGGTGTTGGAACAGGTGGAACAATTACTGGTTGTGGAAAGTACTTCAAAGAGAAAATGCCAAATGTTGAAATTGTTGGAATTGACTGTGAAGGATCAATTATTGCTCATTATAAGAAAACTGGTGAAATGTGTGAAGCAAAGTCATATGTTCTAGAAGGCGTTGGTGAAGACTTTATTCCAGAAAACTATGATTTTGATGTTATCGATGATTTTGAAGTTGTCGGCGATAAAGAAAGTTTTCTCATGACTAGAAGACTTCTAAAAGAAGAAGGGATCTATGCTGGTGGTTCTGCTGGGGCAGCAATCTGTGGTGCTTTAAAGTATGCGGCAAAACAAACAAAGAAAAAGAAAATTCTTATTCTCCTTCACGACTCTGGAAATAGATACGCCTCTAAAATATATAACGATGATTGGATGAGTGATAATGGATACCTTGATTCTTCATTCAATGTTCAAATTAAAGATGTACTTAATGATATTGGAAAGAAAGGAACCATTCTTACAATTAGAGATACCTCAACTATTGGAGAGGCCATCAACATTATGGACTCAGAAGGCGTTTCTCAGCTTCCCGTCTTAAACTCACAGGAAGAAATTGTTGGTCTTGTTGCGGAAAAAAATCTCGTGAAGCCAGTTCTTATGGGAGAATTCCAGAAAGACGATAATATCTCTCTAGCCTTTTCAAATAAGTATAGAGTTGTAGATAAGAACTTGCTATTAGAGTCTGTTGCTGAAGCCCTTCTCCAAAAAGAAGTTGCGCTAATTACAGACAATAATAAACTTGTCGATATTCTGACGGAAATTGACGTTCTTCAATACTTCTCAAAGAAGGGCCATGTTTAGTGAAGAAATCAGAAGTTAAAGACTTAGATAAAGCTTCTAGAGTTATTCATGCTGGAGGACATCCCGACCCGGAGACGGGCGCGATCATGCCTCCTATTTATCAGACTTCAACTTACGTTCAATCAAGTCCAGGTGTTCATAAGGGCTATGAGTACACACGTTCGCACAATCCTACAAGAACCAGACTAGAAGAGTGCTTAGCTTCACTTGAAGAGGCGAAGTATGCTCTTGTCACTTCAAGTGGTCTATCCGCTGAAATGCTTGTTATGCACACTCTTCCAGCGGGTTCAACAATTCTCTGCGGTGATGATGTTTATGGCGGGACTTATAGGTTATTCACTACTGTATTTAATGAAATTCACAACTTTATTTTTATCAATACAACTGACTTAGAAGAAGTAGAGAGCAAGATTAAGGAACACAGACCAAGTCTTCTCTGGATTGAAACTCCAACGAACCCCCTACTTAAAATTACTGATATAATGAAAGTCACAAGTATTGCCAAAAAATATAAGGTAAAGACCTTGGTAGACAATACTTTCATGAGTCCTTACTTTCAAAATCCGCTCTCTCTCGGAGCAGATATCGTATTGCACTCAATGACTAAATACATTAATGGTCATTCTGATGTTGTCGGTGGAGCTCTTATGCTCAATGAGAAGAAGGTCTATGATAAATTGTGGACTCTTCAAAACTCAATAGGCCCAAGTCAATCTCCCTTTGACTCTTGGCTAGTCCTAAGAGGAATAAAAACATTGGCCATTAGAATGGAAGCTCATCAAAAGAATGCCATGAAAATTGCAAAGTTTCTTGAGTCTCATCCAATGGTTGAAAAAGTTCTCTATCCGGGGCTTAAAAGTCATCCTCAACACAGAATTGCAAAAATACAGATGTCGGGTTTTGGTGGAATGATAACTTTCTTTCTTAAGGGAGATATAAAGAAGTCGAAGAAGTTTCTCTCAAAAATTCAAATATTCTCACTCGCTGAGAGCCTTGGAGGTGTTGAGAGTTTAATTGAACATCCCGCGATCATGACTCACGCTTCAATTCCAAAAAAGACACGAGAAACATTAGGCATCACGGATAATCTGATTAGATTATCCGTTGGTATTGAAAATGTTGATGATTTAATTAGAGATCTTGAAAATACTTTTAAAATAATTCGTTAGAAGTCAGCAGGCCCGTCTTCTATGGTTTGTTCCATTGGTGGCCTCTCTTCTTTATTCGAATTATTGTCTATAACTGCATTAACTTTAATTTTACTTGGAAATAAAGTTCCTACATACTCACGACCTCTATTAAAGACAAGTCCATTTCTTAAGTATTTCTTTGTTAGCAAGTAAGTACAATATACTTTTCCGTGATCACTTGAAATATTTTCTTTTTCACCTGTAGCAAAAATTAATCCATCGTCCTGTAGGAGCTTTTCAATTTTCACTAACTCTTTACAGTACTCACTACTTCCGGCCTTACAACCAGCTTCTCTTTTTAAGACCTCTACACCACCTTCATCTTTCTTTATATGAACAGGTTCTCTACAGACATCTATTGTCCAACTATCTTTCATAAATTTAAATTTTGAATGATTAATGGTAATGGAACAATCACTCTTTGAAATAGCTAAAATATTTTTAGAGAGACCAAATGGTGCAGCCTTATGTTCCACAACGGCATCATAATTCCCTTGAATACACTCCATATCCGAAAACATATTCATTGAATATGAATTAGAAATTAAAAGAACAAATAAAATACTACATTTGAATAATTGCATTCTTACTTACCTCAAAAATAATCATCGTTGCGTCGTGAGAAAAGAACATTGAAGTTTTCTCTTTCTTAAGAGTATAGAAGACTTCATCCAATAATTCACGTCCTGATTTTTGAACATTTAAATTAGCTGTTTTTAGAATAACTTCCTTTCCAGGAGGATTGTCTAATAAACCACTAGAGAGAATGATCAACTTTTCACCTCTTTCGATGGAAACTTCAGATTCTTTAACCTCTTTAGAGTTTAGGAGAAGCAGAGAATTACCCGACTTCCATACTCTAGTTTTCATCTTTCGGAGGTCAATACGAAGAAATAAGACATCTAATTTTCTCTTCTCTTCTTTAACTTTTGAATTTTCAACTTCTAAATTTAAGCCCTTAATAAAATTGTCAATCTTACTATCGGTAAATGTACTACTTCCTCTAAGTTCGTCAAATTGCTTCATTATAATACTTGAAATAAGATATGATCTCGATCTTGCAAGTAGTAAGAGAACTTCATTATCCGTTGAAATAACATCAAAGAACTCCCCTCCCGAACTTTCTCCGGCACCAAACTTACTCGTGGCCATAAGGCCCTTAAAGCTCTCTTCTCTAATAGGAACTAATTTTTCGTGGATCTCTTTCACTCTTTGAAGCTCATTTATCGCTGCGGTCATGACTCTTTCCAAACTCTGCCCTACCTCATCTAAGTCCTCACTATCAACACTGTCAATTTGTGGATTAATCAATAGATTAAACCAAGGTCTATGTAAGTAATCAGGATCATCTATACTTAGTACACCTTTTATAAATCTATCGACAGAACAGATTTGTTCCAATTCTTTCGATGAAGAGTTACTCTTATCTCCAACCAAAATAACATTCCCATTAATATCCATTTTATTTTCATCGTAGAATAATTTGAACGCCTTCCAATCTTTAATAGATAAGAGAAGGATAACTTGATCATCTTTTAAGAGGTTTTCAAAAACTGTCGCTTGATCAAAATTGAAAGTTATAACCTCACAAAGGTAATTACTTTCCAAACTTCGAAACTCCGTTTTTAATTCAGCATCTTTAGACAGGACAACCACTTTCTTCATTTTCTTTCACTTGTTTTATAAATTTCTAATCTTAATAGACTAACAAAAAACAATAATTCAGAGTAGTTAAGGCAAAATTCTCTGCCATTCTCCCCTATATAACGTGCTCTAATTCTTGGCACTTAAGATGTTTTATTTAATTAGGTAACAGGTTGAAACTATTGATGAAAAAGTAAATTCTAAAGGTTTTTAGTCAAAATAACGATAAATGCTATGCACGCTATTACAATGAATACATAGCGAGGCATTGGGCTAAATATGGATAAGAAAAAAGATAATGTTATTTCTCTTCAATCAGTTGTCGCAAATGTTGCGATGCTTGACCTTGTAAAGCAGGTTCGCGAACTTCGAGAACAGCAGCAAGAAATGTGTGAAATGGCAGTAAAAAGTATGCTTAGAGCACTTGATGCTAAAGACCACTATACTTACGGACATAGCATGAGAGTTGCCTATTATAGTGTTACACTAGGAAAAGAGCTTGGTCTTAATGACGAAGAAATGTATGAATTAGAAATGTCTGCACTCTTTCATGATATTGGAAAAATTGGTGTTCCAGACGCTGTCCTTTTAAAACCTGCAAGACTTACTGAGGATGAATTTCTCAAAATGAAAGCACATCCAAGTCTAACTGCGGAAATTCTACAAGACTTTGATTGCTTTAAAGATATTGCGACATATGCTAAACATCACCATGAAAGATATGATGGTCGTGGTTATCCTGATGGACTAAAGGGAGAAGATATTCCTTTATTCTCTAGAATTATTTTGATTGCCGATACATTTGATGCCATGACATCAACACGCCCTTATAGAAAAGGTCTTCCATACGAAGTGGCCTTTAGTGAGCTTGAAGAATTTTCTGGTTCACAATTTGATGCTGCTCTTGTAAAGCATTTTATTACAGCAATGACTAGAGAGGACTCAAAAGGTGAAGATACTTTTGAACTTACAATTATTGATGGGAACTTTGCTAAAGACGCTGCTTAATTAATATAAAAATAAGTGAATAAAAAAAGGAGAAGCAATCGCTTCTCCTTTTTTTATTTCTACTTCTTACAAAAGTCTGTCTCTGTAATTGTATTGATATTGTAGACCTGAATCGTTCTACAGTCTTTGAAACTTCTATAAACATTTGAAGGCGAGCACTCAGGATCTTTATCGTTCTCTTTACTCCAATCACTATTCTTCTTGCACTCTATGTAGCTGTTTTGATCTACACATGCCCAGTGCTTACCACTACAGTTATAGACAAGTCCCCTTCCTGTTTCTTGATAATTAGGAGGTTCTTGGTACTCTAATTTTTCTTTAACGACTTTTTCAATCATTGTAGGAGCCTCTGGGTTATTTAAACTATCAATGGCCTCTGACATTTCATTCGCACCCTTCATACTTCCTTGATTTTCTTGTCCAAGATTATCTTCGCCTAGGCTAGAAGGAGTGCTCTCAACTTGTGAATTATCCTCAAAGCCTTCTTTTCCTAAAGAGTCTACTGTGTCTGGTCCTTCTTCAGGGGAATCATCTTTTAACTTAAGTTCATTTTCTACAACTTGAACATTTGTCTCATTAGATTCTACTTCTTTCTTCTTTTCCTCAACTTTAGCTTCAACTACTTCTGCTGGCACTGGCGCTGGATCTACCGGTTTATTTTCCACTTTCTTAGCGACTTCAGCAGGATTTTCTTTGGCGGTCTTAACAACTTTCTTCTTTCTCTTTGGACGATTCTTTCTAACAACAGGTTTAACTTCAGGAAGAACATTTTCGTCCTCTCCTCCATCGTCCATTAATATACTTGCTCCTAAGATAAGAACAAGACCAACTAATCCAAGTCGCATTACTTTCTGCTTCTTAGCCTTTGCTGCGTCTTCATCATCCTCAGATTCGTCATCCTCTTCATCATCTTCTTCAAACTCTTCTTCATCATCTTCAGATTCTGAGTCAGATAATTTATCTTTGACGTCTATTTCCTCTGTCTTCTCATCAAACTCACCTTCCTCGTCTTCATACTCTTCATCATCGTCATCAGACTTTGATCCGGGAAGTTTTGATTTAACAGAACTAGCAAAATCATTAATTTTATCTTTCAGGTCGTCGAACATTCTTCTTTCCTTTGAAGGATTCAATAACTTATAATATATGCAATCTTATAACTTATCGAAAATTAACAAAAAAGGTTGAGAAAAAGTGATCGATGACGGAGTAATTAAGTACGATAGGACAAACTTTACCCAATCAGGGCCTCTAGATCCTGCTTTATGGGAGGAAATAGAGTCCTGGAGAAAGAAGCTCTTTAAATTAAATCTGATTGGCGAATATCCAACTGAAAAAGTTGGTTTTGGAAATATGTCAAAAATTATAAGATGGAATGATCAGGCTGAGTTTATTATTACTGGAACGCAAACAGGAAAGTATGAAAACTTAACAGGAGAACACTACACTCTTGTGAATGGCTATGACTTAGAAGCAATGAAGCTAAAGCAAGTTGGTCCACTTGAGGCTTCTAGTGAGGCCCTTACTCACGCAGCAGTTTATGAAGCTAATAGAGATATCACTGCTGTCTTTCATATTCATAACACTACTATTTGGGAAAGAATGATTGAAGAGAACTATGATGCGACTCCTAAAGATGTCCCTTATGGAACTATTGAAATGGCAAACTGTGTAGGACAATTAATCGCAGGTAAATCATCAGGACTCATTGTAATGAAAGGCCATCAAGATGGAGTTATTGCTTATTCAAAATCTATGGACCAATGTGGTAAGTTGATTTTAGAACTCGCTGATAAATTTCTCTAAGTCTTGAAACACTTTTCTTCCATCTAAAGGCTTATCACTAAGTAGAGCAACAGAAATAAATTTATCGACAGGAGAGAGCAAGACAACCCTCTCTTCGAACTCAGACAGTACTTCTAAAAGTTCTTTAAAGTTTTTGGAAATAGTTATCTTAAGTATTCCCCAATAGACAAATTTTTCAGGAAAGATTCTATTTAAAGAATGAGCCATCAGTCCCATTGTTTTTCTATAATTAACCTCAACAAAGGGATGAAAACCATCTTTATAAGTAAAAGTATCAATTTGAATTGAATCTTTAGCCCCAAGTGAAGCGAGCTTATCCCTAATAACTTCTAGTATTTTAAAGTTCTCACCTCCTATACTGTCGTCAATACTTTTAAGTTCACCGCCTTTAAATTGGCCGTACTGATCAATGTAATTCTCTATTATAAAGAAGCTTTTATCATTGAGATTAAAAGTTACACCGTAGTCTTTATACTTTTCTACAAATTGAGAAAAAACAGATGTCGTGGATATCTTCTCTATATCCTCAAGATTTCTAATGACGCTAACTCCTCTTCCAGAAAATCCCCATTCAGCCCGAGCAATCATGGGATAAGTTAGCTTCTTAATTGCTTCATTTTTTGTGATAACAGAGGGAATAGGTATCCATCCCTCACGAATTCCAAGCTCAGTCATAGAGATTTTAGAGTTGAAAAACTTTTCTTTTTCTAAATCGACACACTTTCCCCACCATGGAATCGAGGCTCCTTTATAAGACACTTTATTAGAAAGGAGATTTAATGAAAGTAGATGTTCAAGATATTCTTCGCTAAATTTATAAGTGGTCTTTAAAATAGATTTTTCATTGGTATTGATAAAGAAGAAAATATGATCAAACCAGCTAGCGCCTTTAATCTTTTTAGAAGAACCTGAGAGAAAATTCTCATAATCCAAATTTAGGTGATATTTTACTTCTTCCATTCTCTTCTATTCGTTACAACAAAATCATCAGAGTAGTTTTTAACTCCGTCGATAAATTCTTGATCAAGACCAGCGCGTAC
This sequence comes from Halobacteriovorax sp. JY17, assembly GCF_002753895.1. Lineage (NCBI taxonomy): Bacteria > Pseudomonadati > Bdellovibrionota > Bacteriovoracia > Bacteriovoracales > Halobacteriovoraceae > Halobacteriovorax > Halobacteriovorax sp. JY17. The sequence continues at coordinate 184,798 of NZ_NJER01000003.1, forward strand.
TCTAGCGTCGTGATCAAACATCATGGCCTTTGCTCTCGCTGGAGTAATATTCTTTGGCAGAAGCTCATTATAGTATTCCCAAAGGCTCTTATCGCTTCTCCACTTATTCAACCAATTCCTTCCATAAGCAACATGGCTAATTTCATCTTCATAGACAATATTCATAATTTTTTCGGACTCATGGTCTTCAAAGTCTTTAAAAATATTTTCATAGAATTTTGCAAAATCTAAGTTAGCAGCTTCAAACGTTAGGGATACAAGTGCGAAGAATCCATCTAATTGATCAACTTCACTAAATTTCTTCCAGAAGAAATCATTAAGAGCAACTCCTCCAAATTCAAGACCTAGAGCTTCCATACGTTTCTTATAAAGAAGAAAATGCTTTTGCTCATCAGCGATAGTTGCAATTAATCCTCTCTTCGCCTTCAAGTCCATTTCATTACGAGTAGGTAGGCAAAGAATTGCAGCGGCCATCATTTCGATGGCCAAAAGTTCATGATTTGCAAAGAAGTGGAGAGCTGTTGCTCTTCTCTCTGGAACATGAAGAGATCTTGGCTTTGGAAATTTAATCTGAACATCAGAAAAAGCAATAAGCTTATCTCTTCCTGGATATAGTGGTTTCTCCACAATATTAAAAGAATTGTAGCTCGTAATCACTTTGGGATTTAGGAGCTTATCTTCTAAATGAGGAGAAAAGAGAAGAGTTCTAGCATACTCATCAATATTCATTGCTTATTTCTTCTTCCCGCTAAACTTTCTCTTCTTTTTGAAAGTCGCTTTTCCGCCACTATTTTTTCCAGCAGGAGCTCCTCTTTTAAAGGCCGCTGCTTTAGAGTTTCTACCACCTGGAGAGCGAGGTCCTCTACGACTAAATTTTCTCTGTTGAAAGCAATCTTCACAGATAGCAAATTTATGTTTCTCAGTAAGCTTTGTTCCACAGCTTGAGCACGTAGGAACAATTTTTTCCGAGAGTAGAACATTTAGTCTATCAACTGCTCCGCCTTTGTTTTCAAGAAGCTCAGCTTCATTAAAGAGAAAATTCTTATTATCAAAATGCCTTGCAAGCCATTGATAGAGCTCTACACACTTAATAGAAGTTTCAAGATAGTCGATGTCACTTGATTTAAAATCAATCGGCTCATTGAGAATGTTTTGAGATTTTACATAGTGAGATAAAATCCACATATAATATTGAACATGCTCTAATAATCCTTGATTAACCGGAGCACAAGCAAATCCAAATATTTCAGATGTCGTTAAAATATTTTCAGTATCAGTATCTTCAACCATCTCAGCAAGTTCAATCATTTCCTTAAGCTGAACGCAGAAGAATGGTTTCTTAAAATCCATCGTATGAAATAAGCGTAAGAACTCAGAAAGCTTAAGACCTGGAAGATTATTATCATCTAAGGCATTATTCACTTTATTAAAAATATCTAAGTCAGGTCCAACCATGCATTGAGTAGACTGAGCTAAATTTGCAGTAAGCGCATCGTTTATTTCTTTAATACCATTTTCTACTTTTGTTAGTGTTGTTACAAAGCCAGTAGGAAAACGCTTAAATCTTCCCGCACGACCAGCAATTTGCTTGATCTCACTTTGAGAGATTATAAATTCATGACCATCAATAAACTTAGACAGTGTTGAGAAAACAATTCTTCTAATTGGAAGATTCATCCCCATCGAAATTGCATCTGTTGAAACAATAATATCCGTCTCGCCCTCATCAAATTTACGAGCTTGCTCACGCCTTACTTCAGGACTTAATCGTCCGTAAACAATTGAGACTTTAAACCCAACTTTTTCTAGGTCTCTTTTAAAGCGAAGAGCATTTCTCCTCGAAAAAACAATAAGAGCATCATTCTTCTCAAGCTGACCAACAACGATTGGCTTAGGCTCAACATTTAGCTCCGTCATTCTGGTGTATTCTTTAACAATTAATTCATCACCACATAAGTCAGCAACTTCTTTTACCATTTCATAAGCTGATGGGTCCCCACAAACATGAATCTCTGGAGAATAGACATTCACTAGCGCCCTAGTCCACGCCCAGCCTCTTTGCTTATCCGTAATCATTTGAATTTCATCAATTACACAGCAATCGAAAATTTCACCAAAGCGTGCCATTTCAATTGTTGAAGAAAAATGAGTCGCACCTTCGTTTTCAATAACTTCTTCACCTGTAAGTAGAGTTGTTTTGGCACCTTTTTCATTTAAAGTATCGTAGAGCTCTCCTGCAAGTAATCTAAGAGGAGCGAGGTAGCAACCCGTCTTTGCCTTACTTAGCGCTTCAACAGCGTGATAAGTCTTACCTGAGTTAGTTGGACCCATATGATAAATAATTTTTCTCTTAATTTCTCTAGCATTAGAATGAATCCAGAACTCTCCAAGATAATCATTTAGGATTTTAGAGGAAACATCTTTCTTTTTTAGAACAACAATCGCTCTGACAAATTTTCTAAATTCTCTTTGAAGATATTTCTTTCCCTTCCACAGATTAGATCCTAATTGAGAGAAGAATTTCTCATACTCATGATCTTCAATTAAATCTTCTGAGAACTCGTTATTATTTAACCAGTCACGAAGGTGGGGAATAATATTTCTCGCATGATCTTTGGCGAGATCACTTGGGTAGTCAAATTTATCACTTAGATTATTTTTGATTTGAGATTCTAACCTATTTAAAGACGATCTCTTTAACTTATTTCTCGCCTTAAATAGAGACTTATCTAATTCTTTTTGTAAATTATTATAAAGCTCACCTATTTCTTCAATTGGTAAATTAAGAGAACTTTCAATTTTTTCAAAAGCTTTCTGAATATTTTCTTGGCAAGATTCAAAGATAAACTCTCGCAGCCTTGTTCTATAATTTGCAATACAACTTAAGCACTGGCAATCAAGATCGGAAACTTTAAGAGACAAGCTAAAGCTTTCTAAAATTTTCGTTTGAGACTTAACATGATTACTCTTAACCTTTTGCATCCATTCAAAGAATGCTTTCTGGTGAAGAGACATGATATTTAGACTAATTCCACCATCTTGACCAAAGTAGTATCTCTCTTGCTCTGGAAACATACAATCATCTAAGAAGATTAGGTCTAGAACATTATCTCTTTGAATAAAATCATAGAATGTTGTGTACTCTTTTCCAAAAAGTGGGATTAGTGATGGAAACTCTGAAAAGAATGTGTGGAGAGATATTTGAACTTCTTTTATGAAGTCTAGAATTATTTCTGCATCTTCAACTGAACGAACATAATCGTCGTCATCACTAAAGCTATTAATTTTTAAGATTGTTTTTCTTTCTGTCTCTAATAGGTTTTTTACTTCATCAAAATCTACTAAAGAAGGAACCTCAGATTGGGCCACGTATACTCCATATAAAATGTGTTGTGGCCCATCATAACTTACAGTATTAAATCAGTCTAACGATCAAGCTCTACTGCATAAGAAAGAGCAAGTTTAGCAAACTTTACTGCGTGAAGTGAACCACCTCTTGATTGTTCTATTGTATCACGAGCAGTATGAATATTGTGATTCATATCATTTTTCTTTGACTCAAAAGGCATTGAAGCTGGATAACCTTCTCCATGCCATGATGCGTGATCCGAACAACCGTACCCACATCTATCGTATCCCCAACCAACCTCAGGAAGATACTTATCTAGGAGCGTTCCGATAAATTCATTTTGTTGCTGATTAGTGTAATCAGTCATCATAACGATATCTAGATCTGACCCTTTAAAGTTTGTCATATCTAGTTGAAGAACACCTATAATATTTGCATTTTTTTGCTTCATGCTTTTAGCAATCGCCTTTGATCCAAGAAGTCCAACTTCCTCTGCTGCATAACCCATGAACTTTATCGTCTTCGTTGGCTTATAAGCTGAACCTGCAAGAACTCTAATTACTTCTGTTATAGTTGCAATACCTGAAGCATTATCATCTGCCCCAGGAGCCCTAGCTGTTGCTCTTCCCCAGAAACCTGCGATTGAATCTGCATGTCCACCAATAATGATCGTTTCATCAGATGATCCATCTATTGTTAAAATAACAGATGGCTGATCCCAACTAGAGTGCTCATAAAGCTCGACTCTCGCATCATTTCTATGCGCCACTAAACTTGCCCAACGATCCTTAATCCAATGAACAGCATCAACACCTGATTGTGATTTATAGTAACGATTCTTATAGCTAGATAATTTAGTAATTACCTCAGTTATATTCTTCTCACTTACTTGAGCAATTAGGTCTCTAACAGTCTCTTCTTCTGTAATTGAGTAATCTGCAAATGGAGCAGATTTAGCGAAATTTCTAACCTCTGTCGCATTTAAACTCTCAAGAGCTTCTTCAATGCTATCATGAACCATGAATCCACCACATCTATGGAATTTATCATGCATTTCATGACTTAATTCAGCAATAGCGTCTTCATCAATTTCTAAGAGTGAAATCCCTTCAACAGTTTTGATTGTCATAGATTTTTGTGCAAATGACTTATTAGTAAAGTTCACTGCATCGTTATCAATTGTAATTAATTTCTTACTTGGAGCAGCATTCACCGATGCGCTTAAGAGTAAAGAAAGTGAAATCCATTTCAACGAATTCTTCATTGTATATTCTCCTAATTAAAAATCTTCCTGATCTTTTTAATTATTGTAAAGCAGACTTTATTTAAATACTGCAAATAAGTTCTTACAAAATAAAACTTTATGGCGATAGGCATATATGTAAGAATAAATACAACTACTTAAGTTAATAGAAATGGAGACTTTTCGTGATAAATACTTGGTTAACTGAAACCTTTAAAATTAAATATCCTATCATTATGGCGCCTATGTTCCTCGTTTCAAATAATGAAATGCTTATTGAGGCTTCTAAATGTGGAATCATGGGCTGTATTCCAGCTTTAAACTGGAGAAGTCCAGAGGAGTTTGAAGAAGGTATAAAAGAATTAAAGGAAAAGTGCACAGGACCATTTGGCATAAATCTAATTGTAAATAAGTCCAATGTTCATCTAAAGAAGCAAATAGAAATTTGTGAAAAATATATTCCAGACTTCATTATCACTTCTCTTGGAAGTCCCGAGGAAGTTATCAAGCGCTGTGGCTCAAAAGGAACAAAAATCATTTGCGATATTGTAGATCTAGAATATGCAAAGAAAGTTGAGTCTCTTGGAGCTGATGCTGTCATTGCCGTCAATTCAGGGGCAGGAGGACACGCTGGGCCAACACCAACTTCTATCCTAATTCCTCTATTAAAAGAAAATTGTTCTATACCAGTGATAAGTGCCGGGGGAATTGGAACTGGCTCTGCATTATTTTCAACACTAGCACTTGGAGCGGAAGGCGCCTCAATTGGTTCTCCCTTTATTGCTTCTAACGAAAGTGGAGTGACAGAAGACTATAAGAAAGCTGCTGTTAAATTTGGTGCAAAGGACATTGTTCTAACTTCGCGTGTTTCAGGAACACCTTGTACTGTTATCAATACTCCTTATGTTCAAAAAATTGGTACGGAACAAAACTTTGTAGAATCATACCTAAATAAGAATAAGAAATTAAAGAAGTACGCCAAGATGCTTACCTACTACAAGGGAATGAAGGCCATAGAAAAAGCCGCTTTCTCGGCGACCTATAAAACGGTCTGGTGTGCGGGACCTTCCATTGAATTTTCAAATAAGATTGAGCCAGTGAAAGAAATTGTGGACAGATTAATATCTCAGTACGAAACTTCAGTGAAAGAGTTTCAAGCAAAGATCGCCCAGAAGTAGGAAGAGTAATGGCAGCAACGTTTATACTTAGAAAAGAATATAAGAGCTCAGAAAGAAGAACGCCTCTCACTCCAAGTGATGCAAAGAAGTTAATCGATCAAGGACACGTCGTAAAAGTTGAAGCTTGTCCCGATAGAATTTTTAAGAATAAAGATTATATCGATGTTGGTTGTAAACTTATTCCAGAAAATAGCTGGCCCGATGAAGATAGAGATTCATTTATTCTAGGTTTAAAAGAATTACCAATTGATGACTTTCCTCTCATTCATAGACATATCTACTTTGCTCATATTTATAAAGGGCAACATGGGGCTAAAGAAGTTTTAAAGAGATATAAGGACGGTGGTGGAAAACACTTTGATCTTGAATACCTTGTAGGACCTGATTCTAGAAGAGTCGCCGCTTTTGGAAAGTGGGCCGGATTTATAGGGGCTGCGATTAGTCTTGATAGGTTCTATCAAAAGCAAACTGGCCATCCATACCCCGCTCTTACTTCTTTTGAAAATGTTGAAGAACTCTTTCAACAAATATCTGAAAATAAGAAGAAAAGCTCTATTCATCCAAATGCTCTAATCATTGGTGCTCTAGGAAGATGTGGAAATGGAGCAAAAGAAGTCTTCGATAAATTTGAAGTAGAAACAACACTTTGGGACTACGAAGAAACAAAGAAAGGTGGGCCGTTTCCAGAAATAAGAGTGCATGACATTTTTATTAATTGTGTACTTATGACTAAGAAAATTCCTCCTTTTGTAACCCGTGAGATGCTAGAAAGAAAGAAGAAGCTTTCTATTATTGGAGATGTAAGTTGTGATCCAACAAGTGATCTCAATCCTATTCCTATTTACGATCACATTACGTCTTGGGAAAAACCATTTTTAAATACTTGCGAACTTGAATTATTAGCTGTTGATAACTTGCCATCAATTCTTCCAAAAGAGAGCTCTACTGATTTTTCAAGTCAGTTAATTAGTCATCTCTTAAATTTATCAACGACTGGTGAAAAAGATTTTGTCTGGAATTCGAGTTTAGATATTTTTAAAAAGCACTCACAATAAAGCGAGTGCTTTTATTAGAATTTATTTAAATTAATCCGCCTCTTTTCAAAAGAGCGTCAGGCGTTGGCTCTGCACCACGAAACTTCTTATAAAGCTCCATCGGATGTTCCGTTCCACCTTTTGATAAGATATTATCTCTAAATTTAGTTGCAATCTCTCTATTGAAAATTCCATTCTCTTTGAAGTGCTCAAATGCATCAGCATCTAGGACTTCGGCCCACTTATATGAGTAGTACCCTGAAGAGTAACCACCAGCAAAGATATGTCCAAATGAAGTCGACATCATTGTCCCCTTAACAGAAGGTAGTAAACTTGCAGGAGCCATGGCCTCTTTTTCAAATTTCTCAGGATCTATTACGTTTCCAATATCACCACTATGCCAGGCCATATCTAGTAAGCAAAAGCTAATTTGTCTCAGAGTTGCTCTACCTTCGTGGAAAGTTGCACTATTTTTAATTTTTTGAATTAACTCACTTGGAATCACTTCACCTGTTTCATAGTGCTTAGCAAATAGGTCTAAACATTCTTTCTCGTAGGCCCAATTCTCTAAGATTTGAGAAGGAAGCTCAACGAAATCCCAAAAAACATTTGTCCCTGAAAGACTTTCATACTTTGTATCAGCAAGCATTCCATGAAGAGCATGACCAAATTCGTGGAATAGAGTTGTTACTTCGTTAAAAGTTAAAAGAGAAGGCTTCGTCTCTGTTGGTTTAGTAAAGTTACACACAATTGAGATATGTGGTCTCTTCTCTACTCCATCAACATTAGACTGTCCTCTATAAGCAGTCATCCAAGCACCATTTCTCTTTCCAGCTCTAGGAAAGAAGTCTGCATAGAATGCAGCAATATGTCTTCCCGATTCATCAAGAACTTCATAAGTCATTACATCTTTATGGTACTTTTGCATCTCTTCGTTCTTCTTGAAGCTAAGCCCATAGAGCTTACTTGCAACTTGAAAAACTCCATCAACAACATTCTCTAACTTAAAGTAAGGCTTAAGCATCTCATCATCGATACTATACTTATCTTTCTTTAACTTCTCTGCCCAAAAAGCATAGTCCCAATTCTGTAAGTCAGATGGTCCACCATTCTTTACTACATACTCTTGGAGATCTTTCATTTCATTCTTTGCTTGATCTTTAGCTTTTGAAAGAAAATCTTCTAGAAAGTCAGTTACCGTCTTTGGATTCGCGGCCATTCTCTCTTCAAGAGTAAAGTGCGCATGAGAATCATAACCTAGAAGCTTAGCTCTCTTATGACGAAGCTCTGATAACTTTTTTATTATTTCCTTATTATCTAATTCATCGCCCTTACAAGACTTTGAACCGTTAGCCATATAGAGCTTCTCTCTTAGCTCTCTCTTCTCCGCATAAGTCATAAAAGGGATAAGACTTGGGTAATCAAGAGTTACTGCCCACTTTCCTTCATGTCCTTTTTCTTTCGCTAGAATTGCTGCTGCCTCAATTTCCCCTTCCGGAAGTCCTGCAAGGTCATCTCTACTTTCAAGAACCATTACGAATTTATTAGTTTCTTTTAAGTTATTATCTCCAAACTTTAAGCCTGAAGTCGAAAGCTCTTCATCAATTTTTCTTAGTTCTTCTTTTTGCGACTCATTTAACAGAGCACCATTGCGAACAAATGATTTATAATTCTTCTCCAGAAGTTTTAAATCTTCTGCATCTAAATCCATTGAATCTTTATTATCCCAAACAGCTTTAACCTTTAGAAATAATTTTTCATCAAGTCCTACATCATTCCCGTAAGCTGTCAGCTTTGGAGAAAAGTCTTTTGCAATCTCTTGCATTTCATCATTAGTTTCCGCAGATAATAAATTAAAGAAAACTTCAGCTGCTTTATCGATTATTTCACTTGAACCTTCTAAAGCAAGAATTGTATTTTCAAAAGTTGGCTCATCTTTATTATTTTTAATTTTCTCGATATTTTCTTTACCTACTCTAATCCCCTCTTCTAGGGCCGGTAGAAAGTGCTCATTTTTAATTTCTTCAAATGGTACTGTTCCAAAAACAGTCTTATATTCATTCAAGATTGGATTCATAAATACTCCTTATTTTGACTTAATACTTTCTCTTGTGTTCTAAACAAAGGAATTAATACAAAAAACCAAGCAATTAGACAAATTCCAAGGCAATATTCTACAAACGTTTCGCTTTGATAGAACACGAGAACTAGGGAAATTACACCTTTCGCAAGCCTATACACAAGCATATCAACTACATACTTCGCTCCAAATTTTTGTCTAGCAATAAGTGGAAAATATAACATCTCCTTTGCTGCTGCGAACAAAGAGTAGTCAGTTCCTTTAAAGAGAACAAAAGTCAGCATTACAGGAAATAGAGAAGCGGCACCTAAAGTAAAACTCAAACTTGAAACTAAGAAGAAAAGTATAGGAATAAAAAAGTGAATAGTTCTATTTTTTACGAGATTAAAGAGAAGTGGAATTATCAATATTTGCATAAATAGAGAAATTCCATTTATTGACGAGTAGAGATTTCCTAAATAGGAAACCTTCTCGGCCTTTGTTTGAACAAATCTCTCCAAAAGAATATTGAATTTAAAATTCGCAAGATTAATACAAAACTGAGAGAAAATAATAACTAGGGCAATAAGAAAAATATATTTTCTAACTTCTATTATTGAATGCAATGGAGATTCATTCTTTCTATCATCAATTTTATCAAGTTGATCAAACTTCTTTCCTGTTAACTGAAAACAGAGGCAGCCCACAAGAACAAAGAAAGTTCCAATAAGAGCTATTCCTTCCGCGCCCCCCATGGAAACTGCGTACTTTGACGTAATCAATCCTCCAAGAATTCCACCAACAGAACCCAATGCTCCCATTGGACCATAGATTGTTTTAGCTACTTTATAGCTTAAGATAGAATTTATAAATGCGAGTACAGTATGGACCATTAAAACAATATAAACTTCTTTCCAAATATAAAAGACATAAGCAAATAGATTCGATCCAGTATTAAGAGAATAAAGAGACAGTGAAAATACTAGAGCAGTCACTCCACCTATGGCCCAAAATATTTTATGAATTGAGCTTGTCGCTTGAAATTTATTAAAGATAGTTACAGTAAAACTCAGAGCAATGATGGAGTAGAACCAAACGTGGGGAGATTTTTTAGCACCATAAATATCAAGAAAGATTGCCTCTGCAGCACTTCTAATCATTGGGTATGAAAAGAATAAGAAGAACAAAGAGAGACTTCCTAAGATCAGACCTCTTTTCTTATCTAAACTTAATTCAAGTAGCATCTCTTTTAAATCTTTAAAGTAATTCTTCTCACTCATAGTTTCTAGCTCTAAATTAAATTATTAACTAGCTAATGATATACGAATGAGTTGCGACATGAAACAAAACAATAGATTATTTTAAGATTAAAAAGACGCTGCTCTTTTTAGAGCCAGAAGACTTAGAATAATTAATCCCTTTCGACAAAGAGACACCTGAATCTTTACTTGATAAGTCCTGCACGATACTTCCTAGATCCACTCGCTGTCCCTTACTCACTTGAATAGTTGTGATAAGGTTCGTTCTCTTATTTCCTAAGTTAATATCGACTTCTGTAAATTTCCCTCGAATCTGGCAGGAAATAGTAATCAAAGTATCATTTACAAATAATTGAGCGAGCTTTTGCTCCATTACTCTAATCATTGAAACAGATTTCCCCTCATTACTCTTTTGTTTTTCACCAATATGAATCTTGGAGCCAAACTTTATAGACTTTGTATTTTTCTCACTTTCTCTTAGAGTCTCTATTTCAAATAGACACTCCCTCTTCCTTACAGCAGAATTTCCCATGACCTCAAATTGATAATTCATTGAAAGATACTTTTGGAAGAGCTCTACCCTGTCTTCGCCCACGCCAACCTCTACACAGTGCCGAGCTCTATTTAGAGTGATAAGATCTTTTTCTAATTTTATTTGATTTAAATAGATTTTAACTCGCTCTAGAGAGACATTTCTCTTGAAGCAGTATTGTCTTAACTCCATAGCACGCAGACTAATTGATGAGAGAAGAATGAATAGAAGTAAGACTAGATTACTCTTTTTCACCAAGATGTGAGTCCCCCGTCTGACTGGCAAAGAACTTCTCAGCACTATCAAATTCGCAGAAGTCTAAAGATGATTGAAACTTAAATCCAGCAGGAACCTTTCCACCTTCTTTTTCGATTCTCTCACAAGTACATGCAAGATTCTTCATAAAATCAAAGAACTTCGTCCCTGTTTCAGAACTCATTAAGTGCTCCATTAAACAAGAATCTCTTTCAGCAGTCTCTTCGTTTACTCCAACAAAGTCTTTTAGAAAATAGAAGAGTAAAGTTCTAGAAGAAAGAATTCTATGAACTTCATCGTGACCCTTATCCGTAAGAATGAGAAATTTGCAATCTTCCTCTTCTTCGACAAAACCTTTCTTTTTTAAATTATTAAGTGCCGTTGATACACTTCCCTTAGTAAGCCCAAGGTCTTTTGCAATATCTGTAACTCTCGCAAAACCTCTACTCTCTTTCAACTTATGAATCGTCAGAAGGTAATGGGCCATCGAGTGTGATAATTCTATTTCGTGTGTTTTTCCAGTCATAATATACCTTGTATCAAACTCTATTGATGCGAGTCAAACGTCAACTTTTCTTTGCACTTAGGCAAAACTATAACACCCTCTCTTCACAATGTTAAGTTATTGATATTAAAGATTTTACTTAAGAGGTGAGATTTTCCCATAGGCCGAATTTTACTACCGTGATAAAATGATAAAGTATTGAAATAAGGAAATCACAATGAAGCTAAGGATCTTTTTAAGTTTATTCCTCCTCTTATCCACGGCTGATATTGGTGCCCAGGCAATCATGGATACTCAATTTGGGCAGAATAATGATCCATCCAACCTCACAGACCAAGACAAAGACCTGTCTGAAAATTTTGTTCATGGTGAAAAAGTTCAACGAATTTACGAAGAAGAATGTACTGCAAATAGTGAAACGGAAGATGCTTGTCTTGGAAATAAAGCTGATCCAAAATTCATGAAGATGAAGTCATCCATGGTCAGTGCTCTCGCCAAAGCCTATGCCATGATTATGGGGACTGCTGGCGGAGACCTAAGTACTACAAAAAGTAGTTGGGCCAAACCAAGTGATGCTGCCAAAACAGCGGATGACTCTGCAAACCAAACAACAAACAGCAAAGATGAACAGAAAGATTATTGTAAATATATACCTATCGCGACTGAAGCCATTGGAATGTTTAATACCACTACTGATCAACAATCTATTAGCAACCTACCTACTAAAGAATCTTCTCAACAAAGGGACTCTTTATTAAAGGCCGCTGCAAATCACGAAAGTCGAGCAAAAACAGCAAAAATACAAACAACAGGATGGGGGGCAGGAACAGCTTGCTATATAGCAATGATGTCAATGAGTAGTGCCACCTGGGGAAGTACTGGAAACCTACTTAAACTTGGCGCTTCAGTTTTATTAACAAAGTTTTACTATGATCAGATTGAGGCACACGAAAAGTATGCTGACAAGACAAAGGCTATCGCAGACAAGCTTCCAGGTAAGGGTGATTGTAACCCGATTACTGATAAACTATGTTTTTGCACTGAAGAGACTTCTAAGAAAAGACCTGATTACCAACAATACTGTCAGCCACAAATGAGCAACAGAGCGATAGCTTATACCTCAGAGAGAATGACTTGTATTAATGAAAATATGAAAGAGGATCCGGCATGCCGTTGTGCTCAAACAGATACATGTGTCGACAAGAAAGTTATGACAACCATCTCAGGCTTTAATGGACAAAGCTTACTTTCATCTCCTTCCATTAGTGACTTTAGCACTCTAGCAAAAGGGGAGCTAACTTCTAAGAGTTTAACTAACGCCCAAACAAGTTTAAATAATGCTCTAGCAAAACTAAAGGAACTTGATAGCAAAGTTGAACTTGAACCGAATACAATATTAAATGCAGCTCAAAAAAATGAAGCGAAGCTCTTAGAGAGTATGGGAATACCTGCAAACCTCGCTCAGAGAGTAGCAACGACAGCGCTTAGCTCTGAAGCCAAGAAGAATATGGCAAAGTTTAATGGAAGCTTTAATAACACAAGAAGAAACTACTCTAACTCATCAGCAAGAAAGAAGAACAATATTCTAACCTTTTCTGGTGGTGATGGAATTAATTCAAACAAGAGAACAGTTGTAAACAAGAAGCCAGACTTTCTTTCAAGATTTGGAAAGAAGAAGACTAAAAAGAATAGCCAAGAAGTACTAAAGTTCGCAGAGCAAGCAGAAAAGCAAGCACAGATATCTAAGAATAGTGATAGAAAAATATTTGATATTATTTCAAGAAGATATCAAGTTTCAGGCTGGAGAAGACTGGAATATATAAAATAATCAAAAGCAGGTGCCATGGAAGTGCAACAATTAAGGGAGAACTTCTCCCCTATTTTAATTTTTGATGATGAATGCTCACTCTGTCAGAGATTTACTGACTCAGTAAAACGAATGGAGCACACTACTCATATCAATTTTCAGCCATTAAATAATGTTGAATTATTTGAGAAATTTCCAATCCTAAACAAAGAAGAATGTGAGAGAGAAGTTCACTTGCTACTCTCTAACTATGAAGTCTTAAAGGGCCCAAAAGTTGTCGAGTACTTAATCACTCTAAATCCTACTATCAAAAAAATCTCTTGGTTAATTCAGTCTAACGCGGGCCAAAAAGCTTTAGATATTTTCTATAAATCCTCAAATCTCTACCGCGAGTCATTGCTAAATAGATGCCCAAAATGTAAGAATAAATAGAACTAATGAACTAGCTGGAGTTTGAATTGTTACCATTTGATAAAACGCTGATTATCATTCCAACTTATAATGAAATTGATAATATTGAGAGAATGATTACGACTCTCTTCGAACTTCATAAGGGAGTAAATCTCCTAATTATCGAGGATGGCTCCCCTGATGGAACAGCTGATGTCGTAAAGAAATTCCAAGAAGTTTATCCAACTCAATTACATATGATTCAAAGAACTGGAAAACTAGGCCTTGGAACTGCTTATGTCACTGGCTTCAAATGGGCGTTAGAGAGAGAGTATCAATTTATTTTTGAAATGGATTGTGACTTCTCCCATGATCCAGCTCAGGTCCCAGATCTTCTAGAGGCTGCTCAGACTAACGATCTCGTAATTGGGTCAAGATATATTGATGGAATTAGAATTATCAATTGGCCCTTTAGAAGACTACTACTTTCATACTTAGCTTCTATCTACACAAGATTTATCACTAATATTCCAGTTTTTGATACTACTGGTGGTTTTAAGTGCTTTTCAAGAAAAGCTCTTGAGTCTCTTGATTTAGAGAATATCATTTCTAAAGGATATATCTTTCAGCTTGAGCTAAATTACAAAGTCTGGGCCAAAGGATTAAAGGTAAAAGAAGTTCCTATTATTTTCTATGAGAGAAGAGATGGGCAATCTAAGATGGCCGGAGGAATTATTTTCGAAGCTCTATACTCAGTTCTAAGGCTTAGAGTTCACAGAATTCTGGGGAAACTTTAGAAATAGCCTCTTAGGAAAAAGAGGCTACGCTTTTAGCATTAAGGTCAATTACAGCCCTTCTATATTTTGAGAATAGACGACATTCACAAGAACTGGATCAAAGCCCTTCTTTAAAACTTCATCTTTAAACTCAATGATAGAAGGAAAGTTCTTTCCAACAGAAAGATCCCAGAGGTCTTTAAAACTGATACTTATATTTTCATTATCATTATTAAGATCAATTAAATCCCAAAGAAACGAGTAGACTCTCCACTCATTCGTCGGCCCCTTGCATACATCACTTGGAACGTGCTCAATTTCAAGAGGAGCACGTCTTGGAACCATATATTCAAACTTTGCCATTGGATCATTTAAATCGACTGAAACCCACGCCGAAAAGAAACTTGCCCAGCCTTCACTGAGAGCCAGCGCCTTTGAATAACACTCATCAATTCTGTGGCTTCCACCACCACTTCGACCAATTCTTCCGTGAGCATAAATGGCGTGACCGATCTCATGTCCTACGACATCCCACTGATAACCTTTCGTCACGTTAACTGTTCCATTATAGTAGTCACCACTTGAAGGAAATTTAATTTTTATTTTTCCATTAATAAAGTCGTCTCGGTCTATTTCTTTTAATTTTCGAGAAAGCGTTGCCGCCACATTTCTTACTTTAAAATATTCACCACCAACAGAGTCATAATCAAAGATTAGTTTCTGCCCTTCACTACAATTTCCTTCAACTTCTAATTCAAATTCTTTATTCCAATCCCCTAGAATTTTAAACTTCTCTAAGCTTAAATCTGCAGTGACTGAGAAATGATTTCCATTCTCACAATTCGTTCTGGAATCACTTTTAAATGAAAGATTCTGAACGGTTTCTTCAATTCCATTCTTTAGAATAACAGCATTTATAGAGACCCCTCTATTTCTAATTGGAAATGAAATTACCGAGTCCGGTGAAATTCTTGTATCAATGAGCTTTTGAAAAGAAGCTTCTGATAGATCCTCTTCGTGGGTAGTAGAGAATGCATTAAATGAGAAAAGAAAGAGCACGAGAGAAATAAATTTCATAGAAAATCCTTTAAATAAGTGAATACCTCCATGGTATCTTTTCATTTAAAGGCGTGTCATGACACTAGAAATCAAGAGTGAATCACTCAACTAACGGTCAAATGTCTTTCTAGAAAATATTTCTCTATTAAAAGGTATAAAAGTCATAAGGACAAAGATCCACACGCCACCAAATTCGAGGATTTCTCCTTTCTTACCACCGGCAATGAATTCAGTAATGATGACTAATAAGAGATACGCCCCAATATGAAAGTACTTAGGAAGAGGTATCGCCATTGAATCAATAATTATTTTAACTTTATCTATCTTCCTATAGAGAAAAGGAAGTATTAGAAAGTAGAAACCAATGAGAATTCCAAGAATTGTTCCAAAAATAAGTTTATTAATTTTTGTTCCACCAACAATTAAATTATGAAGATTAGTTTCGCCTTGAGAGTTATGAGTTAAAAAGAAATCAGATGATTGAATTCCCAAAACCCTCTGCCCCCAAGAAATTTCCTCACCTGCTCCAAAGAAGAACAAACAACCTAAGACAAAAGTACAAAAGAGAAATAACTTTCCTCTAAATGGACGTAGTATAGAAATTCTATAGAAGCATAGAACACAACCAACAAGAAGTCCTAAGACTGTTAACCATTCAACAAAACCATCCTCTCTAGCAAAAGTTCCTTCATACCAAGTGAGATCTATATGAGATCCAATAGCACCAGCAAGAGAGACAAGAAGAACAATAACATAAGCTAATCTTTCCAAACTAAACATTAAACATCTTCTCCGATCTCATTAAACATTGCGACTCTCTCTGCGTGGCGACCTTCTTGAAATTCAGCGCTCAGCCATATAGCAACTATATTTTTTATTTCATCTATTGTATTTATTCTAGCACCAATGCAAAGAATATTGGCATTATTATGCTCAATAGAAAGCTTTGCATCTAACTCGGTTCTACAAAGAGCTGCCCTTGCACCTTTATAGCGATTGGCAACCATTGAGACTCCTATTCCAGAACCACATAGTAGAATTCCTTTTACACCATCACGAACAACCCCTTTGGCCAAAGAGCTTGCGTAATCAGGGTAGTCGCAACGAGTATTTTCGAGAGTTCCCACATCATCAATTTGATGACCAAGTTCAATGAGGTAATTTTTTAGGAGTTCTTTTTCTTCGAATGCTGCGTGATCACAGCCTATGTAGATCTTCATATATTCATCCGTATAATTGCCCTTGTGCTACTAAACACAAGGGCAAAGAAATTTAATATCTGTAGTGATTTGGCTTATAAGGTCCTTCAACAGGAACTGATAAGTAAGCTGCTTGGTCTTTAGAAAGAGTATCAAGTCTTACACCAATTCTCTCAAGGTGAAGTCTTGCAACTTTTTCATCAAGGTGCTTAGGAAGCATGTAAACTTTGTTCTCATACTTATCTGAATTATCCCAAAGTTCCATCTGTGCCATAACCTGATTTGTAAACGAGTTAGACATAACAAATGAAGGGTGCCCAGTAGCACAACCAAGATTCACAAGACGACCTTCAGCAAGAAGAATTAATCTTCTTCCATCTTTACCGATGTACTGATCAACTTGTGGCTTAATATTAATTTTATCGTAGTTGTTATTTAAGTGAGCAACAGCAATTTCATTATCGAAGTGACCGATATTTGAAATAATTGCGTTGTCTTTCATCATATCAATATGATTAGCATTGATCACATCATAACAACCTGTAGTTGTAACAAAGATATCTCCAAGCTTAGCAGCATCGTTCATTGGCATTACTTCGAAACCTTCCATTGCAGCTTGAAGCGCACAGATTGGATCAATTTCAGTAACGATAACACGTCCACCAAGACCTTTAAGAGATTGTGCAGAACCTTTACCTACGTCACCGTAACCAGCAACAACACAAACTTTACCAGCGATCATTACGTCAGTTGCTCTCTTAATACCGTCAACAAGTGACTCTCTACATCCGTAAAGGTTATCAAACTTAGATTTAGTAACTGAGTCATTGATGTTGATAGCAGGCATTTTTAGTGTACCTTTTTCAACTCTCTCATATAGTCTATGAACACCTGTAGTTGTTTCTTCTGATAAACCTTTAATTCCTGCAATCATTTCAGGAAATTTATCGTGAACCATATTCGTTAAATCACCACCGTCATCAAGAATCATATTTAATGGAGAACCATCGGCCCACTTAAGAGTCTTCTCGATACACCAGTCAAATTCTTCGTCGCTAAGACCTTTCCATGCAAATACAGGAATTCCAGCAGCGGCCATAGCAGCAGCAGCGTGATCTTGAGTAGAGAAAATATTACATGAAGACCATCTTACTTCAGCACCTAGAGCAACTAGAGTTTCCATAAGAACAGCAGTTTGAATTGTCATGTGTAGACAACCAGCAATCTTAGCGCCTTTAAGTGGCTTTGATGCTCCAAACTCTTCTCTAAGTGCCATTAGACCTGGCATTTCAGATTCAGCAATTGTGATTTCCTTACGTCCCCAGTCCGCAAGCGTGATATCTTTTACTTTGTAGTCAGTAAATTCCATTTAATCCTCCAAGATTTGATGTCTAAAACTCGGATAATATAACACTTAGGGCACCATAGGAGCAAGAAACCTTTACCCAAGTCGTTGACCTAAGGCCTTAAAAAAGCTAAAAATCAGCATTATCGGTTAGGACACATTGCAACAAGGACACTTTGTGGGTGATTACACAAAGCTGAGCGCTACAGACGCTCAGAATATTATCGATTTATACGGACTCGGAAAGATCACAAGCTTGAGCTCTCTTTCTCTTGGAATATCAAATTCTAATTATAAAATTGAGATTGATGGTAGTGCATACTTACTAAAAGTCTCTAATGACAAAGGCTTTGATCATCTAAAAGAAGAGCAAGAAATTCTCACTCACTTAAGTGAATCAGGGTTTAAGTTCTCTCTTAGACCATATTCAACAAAGGCCGGCGAGAACGTTTATATTTACGAAGAGTACTTCGGGGTTATTTTTCCATTCATAGAAGGAATTGCGCCAGGGCCTTGTGATCAAACTTGTTTTGAAATTGGACGAGGATTAGCAACGCTTCACAGTTTAGAATGTGATACTGAAGATATTAGATCACATCACAGTGTTGGCTTTGGACCACAAGAGATTGTTGAATATACTGAAAGTGAAAAATGCCCAGATGATTTTAAAGAAATTGTTGAGTATATCTTTCCCGATAAATTGGTGAGCTTCATGGAACTCCCTCTAGAAAAAGGAATTATTCACGGAGATCTATACTACGACAATACTCTCTTTGATGAAAACCATTTGGCAGTCATCTTAGATTTTGAACAAGCAGGTGTTGGAGAATACTTATTTGACTTAGGTATTTCAATTTCTGGAACTTGTTTAGAGAAGGGAAGAATTAATTCTTCCTTAATAGATTCATACTTAAATGGATACGAAGATGTTAGGCCTCTTTCAATTTTTGAAAGAGAGAATTTAGATAAAGCTATAGTTATTGGGTTTCTATCGATCGCTCTATGGAGAATAAAGCGCTTCAAAGAAGGTAGTCTAAACCCGTTAATGGCAAATAGTTATCAAGAGCTTTTAAGTAAAGCTAAAATATTTTGGGACGACAGGACAAACAATGAATGATGAAAATACAGCTGAAAAATTAAATTGGTACTTCGCCTCTTGCCCTTCTGGAATTGAAGAGATGCTTCTAGAAGAAGTGAAGAAGTATGACGGTGAAAGCTTTCAACAATTTACTGGCGGTATTAGATTTAAGGCCAGACAGTGGAATATCATTGAATTAATCATTAACTCCAAGCTCGCGAGTAGAGTTTATCTTGAAGTTCATCAATATAAATTCTACAAAGATAATGATCATTTCTCTTTAGCAAAAGATAAGTGGTGGCATCACTTATTCTCAGTTAATCAAACTTTTAAAATTTCTACTCTCTTTGATAAAGACGCCAATAGATTCTTTAAAAACTCAATGGTGATGTCCCTAAGATTAAAAGATGCTATTGCAGATAGTTTCAGAGAAAATGTTGGTACTCGTCCTAGTATTTCAAAGGACTCGCCCGATATTTCATTACTTCAAAGAATCGAAGCTATTGATGGACAAAAAGGCTGGTTTAATAGAATTTATCTTGATCTATGTGGAGACCCTTTAAGCCACAGAGGTTATAGACCTCATGGTCACGAAGCTCCTTTAAGAGAAAATCTAGCGTCTGCAATCATTCAATCGACTGATTGGAATAAAGACGAAGATATTTTCATGGATCCAATGTGTGGATCAGGAACAATTATTATAGAGGCTCTATATCTAGCGGCAAACCTACCGGGAGCGTGGCTAAAGCTTCACGGACTCGCAAAAAAGAGCCAAATGTTCTCGTTCCAAGATCACCTCTGGTATAAAAGAGAAGATCACCAAGAAAGACTTGAAGAATATGCAATGGACCTCTTAAAGAAAGGCGAAGATAGTATTAATGAACTTCCTGGAGGACAATTCTTTGGAAGTGATCTCTCATCAAAAGCATTAAGTATTTTTCAAAAATCTTTAAAGCTAGCAAACTTTCCAAGTGACTTAGTGGAAATGGATGTTGCTGACGCGCTTACTCTTGAGCCGTACGAAGAAGCTCCTGGCATTGTTATAACCAACCCTCCTTACGGAGAGAGACTTGGACAAGAAGAAGACCTTCCAAAGTTCTATCACGAGCTAGGGGAAAACTTTAAGGCAAACTATAAAGGTTTTAGATGTTTTATACTTACAAGTGATCAGGAATTTAGAAAAGCGATTTCGTTACAGACATCAATGAGGAAGCCATTCTTCAATGGTGGAATCGAATGTCGTCTTCTAAAGTACGACATTCGTTAAAAGTTTATTCTCCAAATCTATCGACAAGTTTCATCGCTAGATTTGGATTTGAAAATTTCATTAAAGCATTCGAGTTTACAACCTTACTGGTATGCTTATCAGATTTTGAAAAGAAGTAAGGGCTGATATCAATATCTTTCAAAAATATTGTGTGCCCTTTACTTGAAAATTTTCTTTTAATAAATTCTGAATCAAGAAAGCAAACTTCTCGAATCATAAAGTTTCTTGCAACATAAATGATGACGCAAAAATCACTTAATTCTACTAAGCTCTTTCTAAGTTTTACACCTTTTGGCGACGAATGATCACCCCAGTGAACTTTCACTTCAACTCTCTTCCCTTCAAGGTAGAAATCAAAACCTCTTTGAGAAGTCGACTTTCTTTGATGAAGCCCAAAAATACACTTTGAATACCATTCACCAAGTTGAACGGGAAGCTTCTTACCATTTACAAGAATTTGTTGTGCAGATAAAACTTGATAGCATTTATTCACTGTTTCAACTGCATCGAAAATTGATTTATTATCTGGAAGTCCAAGAATTGATATATCTTTTCCTTGTCCACGCTTCAATTTTTTAGAAAATTGTTTTTCAAACCATTTCGTAAAATTATCAAGCTCAAAGAGTTCTAAAGAATCACAAACAAAACCTTGTTTTAAAAGTGATCCAACTCCCCCAATTCCCTGAAGCTTCTTTTGAACAAATTTCAAAGGAGCAAAACTTGATGAATTTTCTCCCCTAAGAAAGAACTCACCTTTATCGTAATCAGAACTTCCATGAGTCTTCTCATTAAATTCCGCTATAATTTTCAATATTTCAGAAGAGTCCATACTGTCCTAATTCATTAAATTCAAAGAAGATAGTAACACTAAAACTCTTAAAGCTCTAGCTCCATCAAATTGTTTTCAAAATTAAGAACACTATTTCCTATTCCAATATTTTTGACCAATTGATATTGGCAAAAAACTTTAAAGTCGACTATTTTGGACTGGTAATACTTCTTCTCTTCATCAGAAGCTCCAGCGGCCATTTTCTTCTTCGCCAAGCACGCATGTTCTAAAAGTTGCCAAGCAACAACAAGATTTCCACAATAATCTAGAAAATCTGTTGCATGAGAAAGTATTCCATTATGATTTTTCTTAGCGGCCATCTCACTAAACTTTCCTAGAACCTTTTCAGACATCTCCATCGACTTACCAATCATTGAGTTCTCATGATCAAATTCCTTTGCCTCTTCAGTTTCCATTACCGCTTTGATTTTCTTCCCAACTTCAAAGAATGTGTGCGCCTTATCTTTTAGAATTTTTCTTGTCACAAAGTCGATGGCCTGAATGCCATTCGTTCCTTCATAAATACTCGCAATTTTCGTATCTCTAATAAATTGTTCGATTCCATACTCTGTACAAAATCCATATCCACCATGAACTTGAACAGCATCAACTGCAACATTAAACCCTTGATCAGAACAATAGGCCTTACAAATTGGAGTTAGAAGGGCTATCTCTTTCGCTGCAATCTCGTCTCCTTTCTCTTCTTTATCAAAGAGATTCCCAGTGTAGATTGTTAATGCTCTCATTCCTCTAGAAAGTGCTCTCATTCTTAAGAGCAGTCTTCTCACATCAGGTAGATTACAAATTTCCGTTCCAAATTGAGTTCTCTCTTTTGCATACTGCTCAGTTAACATATAAGCTAGATTTGCTTGAGATTCACCTTGAAGACCACAAAGAAGTCTCGCCTCATTCATCATAATGAACATATTGGCCATTCCTTCAAACTCTTCTCCGATTAGCTCTCCAACACATTCTCCATTTTCACCAAATGTGAGCTCACATGTTGCAGAAGCATGAATCCCCATCTTCTCTTCAATTTTAGTGCAAACGACATTATTAGACTTACCAGTTTCAGTATTAAACCTTGGAACAATAAAAAGTGAGAGTCCCTTCGTCCCTTCAGCAGCCCCTGGAGTTTTTGCTAATACAAGATGAATATTATTCTCATAAAGATCACTCTCTCCAGAAGAGATAAAAATCTTTACTCCATTAATGGCATACTTTCCGTCAGCTACAGGCTTTGCTGTTGACTTACAGGCACCAACATCAGACCCAGCTCCCGGCTCAGTAAGACACATTGTCCCACCCCATTCGCCAGTCATCATTTTTGATACATAGAAATCTCTTTGGGCCTGCGTTCCTACTTGATTGATAACATTCATCGCTCCACGAGTAAGACCGTAGTACATAGAAAAAGAAACATTCGCTCCGATAGCAATTGAGTTACACGCAATAGAGATCGCATGTGGAGCAGGCATTCCTCCAATTTCCTCCGGATAACCAAGAGCGTACCAACCATTTTCATAGAATTGCTTATGAGGTCCATGAAAACATGCTGGAACTTTTACATTTCCATCCACCATTTTCACACCCTCTTCATCTCCAATCATTCTCGTTGGAAAGATTTCATTTTCAGTAAATTTATTAAATTGTTCGACAATATCTTTTAACTCATCATCACCATAGTCCGGTGCATGTTCACCAACGTTATTAACATCAAATAGGTTAAAATAAATATCCTGTAGATCTGTTTTGAAAACTGCCATAGTAAAGTCCTTTTAAATTAGTTCTAAACTATTATAAGGCCTTTTAAATTTTCATGGCAGGGGGAATTTGAAGAAAAAAAAAGGAGAGCAATTTGCTCTCCTATAATTTATTAATCTCTGTAAACTGCTACAGGATTGGCAATTATTGGTTTTGTTAAATCTATTACATACCAATAGTTGCTATGCTTAAATTTAAAGATTTTCGAGTAACTTGAGTTCGTTGTTGACCCATTGTTAAATCTATCGCTGAGATCTACCCCACTCCCATATGGAGTTGCTGTAACACCCGACGAAACTGTTTGCCATGAGTATCCGTAATAACTCTGAACCGCTTTCTCTACTCTTGAAGCGTTAGTAATAATACTTAGCATCCCATCTCTAAGAGATGTAATTGTTCCACCAAATTGGCTATCAGAGTCTGGAGCTGAGTAACTTAATCCATTCGCTGTAAAGTTTCTGATAATTGTTTGTCCATCAGACTCTAAGTATCTCCAGTAATAACGATTAATTTCTGATTGATACCCACTTAGTTGTTGTTCAAAACACTCATCTCCCCAACAGAAGTCAAAATCAAAATCAAAGCCTCCACCAGAGCTTACATTCTTTGGAAAAGAGTAAAGTCCAGAGCTACTCGCTTGCTCAAACATATAGTTTGCAACTTCGTTATAAAATTCTTGTCTAGTACTCGCACCGTTTCCAGTTCCGTTAGTCACTGTTGAAACAACAGGTGTTGCAATGCTACCAGTATCGGTTGAGTTCTTATCACTACCACAAGATGTCACGCCAAAGGCGATCATTGCGGCAACCAGTAAATGGAATGCTGTTTTAAATTTCATCTCTCACACCTCCGAAAGTGTATTTTCCCTATACGATTAAAATTAGTTCACTATTTAATAAGCAAATAGAGTGCCAACTCTTAAAGCCCTGAAACAGGGACTTAGAAAGCTCTAAATAGATAGATTTTTAAACAGTGACTAAATTTTAGACACTCTTCCTCACAAAAAGAGTAATTATTAGCCACTTTTTTTGGCCTTACCATCAGGTGTAGTTAGGGTAATATTGAAGAAATTCATAGGAGTTAAGTTTGAAATCTATCAAAAAATTAAGTGACCGAGCGCTACTTGTTATTCTCGACGGCTACGGATTAAGCGAATCAGATAATAAGAATGCTGTCCTTCACGCCAATACACCGAATCTAGACTTACTATTTAAGCATTATCCTTTTACTAAAATTGAAGCCGGTGGTGAAAAAGTAGGCCTCCCTAAAGGAGTTATTGGTAACTCTGAAGTAGGTCATATGAATCTTGGTGCAGGAAGACCTGTAAGACAAGATCTTGTTAGAATCAATGAGTCTATTGAAAATCATACTTTCAACACTCTTCCAAAACTTATCGAATTAAAAGAATCTGCGAGAAAAGCCTCTAAGAGAATTCATATAATGGGCCTTCTCTCTGATGGAGGAGTTCACTCACATATAGATCATATAAAAGAAACCATTAAAGCTCTTACAAGTGATGGAGACTTAGAGGTTTTCTTCCATGCTTTTATGGACGGAAGAGACACTGCTCAAGATGTCGGTCATAAGTATGTTGAAGAAATGAGTAAAGTTTCAAATTGTACTTTTGCCTCAATGCAAGGTCGCTCAATTGGTATGGATAGAGATAGAAGATGGGAAAAGATCAAGCTCGCCTATGACACCTTCACAGGACAGGGAAGTATTTCTAAAACATCCCCTATGGATTATTTAAAGTCTGAATATGAAAAAGGTATTTATGACGAGTTTATAACCCCGACTCTCTTTGGAGAGACTAGTGCAATGAAAGAAGGAGATAGTCTCTTCTTTATAAACTTTAGACCTGATAGGGCCATTCAATTAGCACTAGCTTTTAACGATCCAAAATTCAGTGAATTCAAGAGAGACTTCACTCCAAACTACTTTCTTTGCATGACACCTTATATTCCAGATGAAGTAGAGCTTCCAATACTCTTCAATAAAGAAAGATTGTCGGGAGTAATGTCGGAATACGTATCAAGTCTTGGTATAAAACAATTTAAAATTGCAGAGACAGAAAAGTACGCTCATGTAACCTTCTTCTTCAATGGCGGTAAAAAAGAGCCTTTTGAAAATGAAGAACACTTTCTCATCCCTTCGCCTAAAGAAGTTTCGACTTACGATCAAAAGCCTGAGATGAGTGCCTACCTCGTGACTGATAAATTGATTGATAAATTAGAAGATAAAGAGACAAAATTCTTTCTCGTAAATTTTGCTAACTCCGATATGGTTGGACATACAGGAAAGTTTGATGCCGCAGTAAAGGCAGTCGAAGCTCTAGACCTATGTGTAGCGAGGCTTATGAAGAAATGTGAAGAAGAGAATATTGCACTTCTTCTTACCGCAGATCATGGGAATAGTGATCAAATGATCTACGAAGATGGCTCTCCACACACTTCTCATACAAACTCCCTTGTGCCCTTCTCTGTATTCCACAAGGAGTTAAAAGATTGTGAGTTTCAAGTAAGTAGTGGTGAACATGCCTTAATGGACGTTTCCCCTACTGTTTTAAATATTTTAGATATAGAATGCCCAGACTCATTTACTGGTAAATCAATTTTTAAGTAAGGATAAGATAATGGCAGAAATTAAGAGAATAGGTCTTCTTTGTAGCGGTGGTGATAGTCCAGGTATGAATTGCGCAATTAGATCAGTTGTAAGATCAGCAATAAACGCTGGCCTTGAGGTTTATGGAATTCAAAGAGGATTTTCAGGGCTCCTTGAAGGAAATATAAAGCCATTAGATGTCTCAAGTGTTGGTAATATTATTCAACACGGAGGAACAATTCTTCAAACCTCTAGATGTCCTGAGTTTCATGAAGCCGATACCAGAAAAGAAGCCGCTCATATTTTAAAGAGAAAGAAAATTGATGCCCTTATAGTCATTGGAGGCAACGGTTCTTTTAATGGTGCCTATGCTCTCCATACAGAGCACGGAGTTCCAATGGTAGGAATTCCAGGAACGATAGATAATGATATCTCAGGAACTGACTACTCTATCGGTTTTGATACGGCCGTGCAGACAGCAATCGATGCTGTCGATAAAATTAGAGATACGGCGTCATCTCATGAGAGAACGTTCATTGTCGAAGTGATGGGAAGAAGATCTGCGGCCATTGCTCTTCATGTAGGAGTTTGCACAGGTGCTGAGAATGTCGTTCTCCCGAGTGAAACCTTAGATGTTGAAGAGATTTCAAATGATATAAAACGTGGAATAAAGCGGGGAAAGAATTCCTCCATTATTATTGTGGCGGAAGGTGAAAAAGAAGGCCTTAGCCACCGTATTCAAGAGCAATTAAAGAATAACTTCTCTATTGACTCTCATGTCTGTATTTTAGGTCATATTCAAAGAGGTGGAAATCCTTCTGGGCAAGATCGCTTTATAGCTTCTGGAATGGGTTATCTTGCAATTGAAGAACTACTCAAAGGAAATCACTCTTTTGTTACCTCTTACAGAAATGGCCATGTTGTTCCAGCTCCTTTTAATGAATGTCTTGAAAAGAAAACTGAATATCTTCCTCAGTACATAAATCTAGTTAAGACCCTATCGATTTAATACGGTACTCATCCAGTGGAAGATGAATAATCTCTTCCACTGGCAATCTCATAAGACCTAGACACTCAACTTGTCCTTTACTTGTAATTATTTTCCACACTTTTTCACATTTTGAAGAATTAAAATAATCTAGATAGCTACCTTGAATTTTCAATGGACGAATCTCTCCCTCAAGCGTTATCTCACCTCCGCAAATACAATCACTCAATCTTGAAATCGGTAAGCACTCAGCTAAAGACCAATACAAAATTAAAATAGGTAATTCTAACCATCTCACTTCTTCTTTTTGAAGACTTCCTCCCACTTCTTCTACACAAATTACATATCTTTTAAGAGGTATTCTCATAGAGGACTTCCTCGTGAGATAAATGATCTTCTCTTTCAATATCTTAGAATTACTTGAACCTACTTTTATCTCTAGCCCCGGAATTCCTTTTGTTGCATAAGCAAAGATATTTAAAGTCTTATAGACATTCTTATTTAGAATTATCCCTTTAATCATTGATTCCATAAACTCCTCCAAATTGGTCAAGCTCATTGCAATTTTCCAATTAAGTTATAAGGCTAACTCGTTATTTTTACGATCTAGAAGGGCTATAAAAATTACTTTAACTCACATTCAAGACTCATTTTTTGATAAAAGAGCCTATGAAAAGAATTCTATTTATCTTCATTATTTCTATTAACCTTCATGCAGGAATTGTAAACTCCGACGATCGTCATGAGATTTCAGACTCTCCTATTGAAATTCAAGATATCTCAAAATCAATTGCGGCATTAATTCCAAAATCTAGAGTACAAAAACTAGAAGATGGCCGTTTTAAACTATCTGGACTCAGCTATATTGATGATTTTAATTTCTGCAAAGATGAAAACTTTGTAAGCACTCAAAGACTAATCGCTAATTGTTCTGCCTCACTCGTTGGAAGAAATAAAATAGCTACTGCTGCCCATTGTATTGATGATGAGCAGGGCTATTCTATTAACGACTACTACATTGTCTTCGACTATACATATAATGGTGAAGCAATGGATGAATTAATTTTAGAAAGAAATAGTGTCTATGAAATTAAAAGTCTTCTTCAACATACCTTCGACTTTCCAGGCGATAAAGATGTTGCACTCCTTGAATTAAAAGAGAATGTTGAAGGGAGAGCTCCTCTTAGAATTGCAAAGAATAGAATCAAAGAAGGAAGCGAAATCTTCATGCTTGGTTTTCCGCTAGGACTTCCAATGAAATATCATGACAATGGATTCGTAACCAGCTCTACTACGAACTTAAAAGGACAGAGCTCTTTTACTCACAATCTTGATACATTTTCAGTAAATTCAGGCTCGTCTATTTTTTCATCAAAAACTAATGAGATTATAGGAATTCTTGTTCGTGGAACTGGAATGAATTATGAAATGAAAGATGAAAAGAAGTGTAATACCTGGGGAAGAGGCGATCATCATAGCGGCGAAGCTAATTATATCGATCTTCTAGATATCTAACGGTTCATCAGAACTATATATACAAGAAATAGAGTTTTCTAATTTGGAAGAATGGGTCAACTCAAGAGTATAAGCGAATGCGTTCTTTAGTTTTAAACAATCATTTTTAATACTACTTGAGCACTTAAAATCTGTATCACACTCGACTTTTAAAATAACAGACTTTGCGTATTCACAGACGACATTATTCTTTGAAAGAACATCAACTCTCCCTCTAATAAGACTCTGCCTCTTTGAAGAATTCTTCTTACAAAAATCAAGAATACTCACGACTCTTGAAGTGCAATCAATTTTCGTCTGTCCCTTTGCGACTTCAACAAGATTATTCTTTACGCCCATCGCTTTACAAACATCACGAAACGAATACTTCTCGCTAGAAAGAGAAATGGCCTTGTTCTCTAAAACTTTAGAGAAGCAAGGCCATTGCATAAATAATAAAATTAATAGTGCTAGATAAATTGGTTTCATCAATTTATTAAGCAGGGAAAAGACCTCTAAGTCTCATTGCTCTTTCTAGTCTTGCTAGAGCTGCAATGAAAGCGGCTTTCTTCATATCAGTATTATACTTTGTTGCAGTTTCGTAAACATTTTCAAATGAATCTTTAAGAATGTCATGAAGCTTACCGTTAATCTGATCAAGGTCCCAGAAAAAGTTTTGAAGTCCTTGTACCCACTCAAAGTATGAAACGATAACACCACCAGCATTACAAAGAATGTCAGGGATAATGAATCCACCGCGCTTTGTAATAATATCGATTGCTTCTCTTGTTAAAGGACCGTTGGCACCTTCAGCAACAATTTTAGCTTTAACATTTCCAGCATTCTCTTTGGTGATAACACCATCAATAGCCGCAGGAATAAGAACGTCCACATCAAGTTCTAAAAGTTGAGCATTTGTAATAAGCTCTACACCCTCTAGATCTTTTAAGAATTTTCCTTGTCTTGTCCACTCATAGCATTTTTCAATATCAAGTCCATCTTTATTGTAAACAGCACCCGATACATCAGAAATTGCTACGATCTTTGCACCTTGCTCAGACAAGTCTTGTGCAGCTGGAACACCAACTTTACCAAAACCGTGAATTGCTACTGTTGTATTCTTATCGATAGTCATTCCAAGTTTTTGGTAAGCAAAGTTCACACAATAAGCTACACCTTTACCAGTTGACTCCGCTCTACCAAGGGAACCACCAATTGTAATTGGCTTACCAGTAACAACACCAGGAACTGTATAACCTTTGATTTGAGAATATGTATCCATGAACCAGGCCATCGTCTGTCCATCAGTTCCAATATCTGGAGCAGGAACATCAATAGTTGGTCCAATAATCATATTAATTTCTGTAGCATATCTTCTAGTAAGAGACTGAAGCTCTTGACGAGATAACTCATTAGGATCAACTTCAATACCACCCTTAGCTCCACCAAGAGGAAGACCAACTAGGGCACACTTAAAAGTCATAAGCATTGCTAGTGCAGCTGTTTCAGATAAATCAACTCCTGGATGATAACGAATTCCACCCTTACCTGGTCCTAGAGTCATATTGTGTTGAACTCTATAGCCTTGAAAAGTTCTAACCGATCCATCATCAAGACGAATTGGCACAGCAACTTGAAGTGCTCTCTTAGGATACTTTAGTCTCTCAAGAATATTTCTATCTAGACCCATAACATCAGCCGCCTGCTCTAATTGCTCGTAAGCATCTTTAAAAAGTGGGGCATCAAATAAGCTCATAACGGCTCCCTTGAATTATTAGTATTTGCAAATTTATGTTCCAAATTTACTACTACTTAATACTACTGAATAGCAATTTTTTTAGAATTTTTTGGATTAGAAAGGAGGAGGAAATTGAGCTGCGCTTCACTGTGCAGCATTTTTGATCAATTAAAATTCTTTGTTAAATAGAAGCTCAACAGTCTGACCAGTTGAAGCGATATCTCTCTTTTGAGCAGTACTTACTCTTGCAGTGATTTCCTCTGTAAGAGGCCTATCTAATCGCATTTCGTACTCATTATGTTTAACGTCATAATCAAAGTTTGCCTTAAGGCCAAGTGCAGCAATATCTTTATTTACATTTAAATTGATTCTTCCATCTAACTTCACAGAAGTTTCATTATTGATCCAAGGATTCTCAACGAACATTAACGCTTTTCCTTGTAAGACTCTCGCCTTAAATTTAAACCTTAGGTTTCTAGAAACTTGAACAGCTGTCTGAGGCTTTAGCGCCTTTTGAACTTTTCCAACTCTATGTAGAGTTGAACCTTCTTCAGCTTGCTTAATTTCGCCAGAAAGTCTCTTATCTAGGTATTTTAAAATATATTTATTAAAGTACTTCTGCCTATCTTCTTGATCTCTTATTTCATATAGACCTGTTGAGGCCACATTCCAATTTGTTGCATATTCTTCAACTTGTTCCCAGCTATCGTAAGTCTCTCTCATTCCCTTCATTACTCCTGCAGTATCTTCTACGAGAATATTTTCATACCAAAGAGTGACGTTATTAGGTCTGTCACTTGCTTCAACATCTGGAACAAAATTACTTGGTGCTCTTGTGGCAACTTTCTTATATGGGTTTAGATTGGATAGCATTTCTGAATTATCTTTAGAAGACTGTCCAAATGCACTATTGATTGAAACAAAGGCGCAAATAAGCATCGTGGCGTTTACCAAGTTCTTCTGTCTAAAGTTTAGACGCCCTGTTAAATTTTTACATACTCTTCGCTTCATACAAGTCCCTATTTTCCGTAGTTTAATGTTTAGCTACTTAAAATAGTGCAATAGGCGTACCAAAATTTGAGAAATACTCCATTCCATACGTGAAATTGTATAACCCACTAATTATTCTAACAGATTCAATAAAAATAGCGAGTCCTTAGTCATAGAGGGAATCCTAGGCCTCACGCAAAGCAATAAAAATGTATTATTTTTTGACGATTAGTATCTAATGTATTGAAAATACAAAAAAGGGCCCTAAGGCCCAATTGAAAATAGCGGTGATTACTGGTCAACCATATCCTTAGTTTCTTCAACCAAGGCCTTTAGGATGTCTTTGGTCTTCTTATCTAGCTTTAAGTCCTTTTGCTTCATATTCATTGCTTTAAGGAACGCGCTAGCAGTGAGACCTTTTGGAAGAGCTGACTTCTTCTTAGTAGAAGTAGATGCAGTAGCTTTCTTCTTGGTTCCGGCAGCAACAACTCCAGACTTAATTGCTTTCTTAAGTTGTGATCTCTTTGTTATTTCTCCAGCATGAACAAGCTTTGTAAGCTTTGTCTTCAATAGAGATTTTTCAAGAGCATCTAATTCAAGAAGAACATATTTTTCAATATTGTGGATTTTAGCAGATTCTCTAAGTTTAACTGGCATTCTAGCAATCAGTAGAGACCTATGAACTTCAGACTTAGAAATTCCAAGTGCCGCACAGATCTTTCTCTCACTAGCTTTTGTTGCTTTTTGGTAATTTAAAATACCATCAGCTTTATCAATATAGTGAAGTGCTTCTCTTGAAGAGTTTTCAGAGAATTGAATCGCCATTAGCTCTTCTTCAGATTTATTATCTAAAATAAAGCATGGGCACTTCTTCATATTAATGAGGCTCATCGCCCTAAAACGTCTTTCACCACAAATTAATGTGTAACCTTTTTCAGATTTATGAAGAACGAGTGGCTGAATAAGACCATTAACTTTGATGTTTGCAGAAAGCTCTTTTAATGATGAATCATTAAACTTAGTTCTAACCTGCTCTTTTACAATGATATCTTTAATGAGAATTTCATCTAACTTAGCGCCACGAAGTAATCTATCGTCAGCTAACTTAATTAAGTCACGATTTAAATTCTCAGAAAGATCGATTGTCTTTCTTTTCTTTTTTGAAACTCTAGGCGCGAATGACTTTGCCATACGTTGGTACCCCACATCCTTGTGATTTAAAATTTAATTATAGATTAAGCGATTCCCAAAGGGTTGCGTAATCTTGTTTTCCTCTACTACTATTTCCCATCATAAATACAGGCTTTCTCATTGAGATAGACTCTTGCATTTGAACGAGGTTTCTAATAGGTGGCGTGATATTAAAAGATTGAGAAAGTTCAACAATCCTTTGTTGCTCAATTTTTCTTCTAGTATCTACCATTGAAGGAATTATAGAAAAATCCAATCCTGGATTTTCAGTTTCTTTAATAATCTCGAAAGTATCCATCAACTCTTCTAGACCATCAATTGAGTAGTCCTGCGCTTGAGTAGGGATAAGAATTCTATTTGAAGCAACAAGGGCCATTATGAGTTCATCACCTAACATTGGCGGAGTATCAATAACAACGTAATCATAGTCAGCTTCAACTTCTTGAAGACGAAGTCTTAGAAGTCTTTCTTTTCTTCCAGCATCTCTTCTAATCTCACCTTCTGATAGAATCAAAAGCTTTGAAAGATTTGCAAGATGTCTACTTGAAGGAACAAGAGTTATATTGTCATAGAACTCTCCATCGCCTTCCGCTTTAACCACAACGTCCTCTGCAGGAACATCACCGATTAACCACTCAGGAATTAGAGTTCTTTGAATTTGAACACCGAGAGTTGAACTTAGGTTAGCTTGAGAATCAAGATCGATTACAAGAACCTTATGGCCTTGGTTCGCCAAATGGCATACCAATTGATAACACTGCATTGTTTTACCAACACCGCCTTTATTATTGGCAACTGTGATAACTTCCATGAATCACTCCTTAAATACACTGATATCCGATTCCAGTGTTTTTTAAAGGTCGAAAAAGACCTAATATACTAAAATAGTAAAAAATGAGTCACACTTCGTCAAAGAAAGAACACAATTTTTTTTCATAGCTAGACACATAGCACCACGAGACTGGACATTATGAGAAAAATGAACAATATTTGGGCCATACGAAAGGGAGAAAATAATGATCAAATCAATCAACTCAACTGAGTTAAAAACAATGCTCGATAACAATGAAGAACTTGTGCTAATCGATTGCCGTGAGCAAGAGGAATGGGATGAGGGACATATTGAAGGCGCAAAATTTATTCCTCTAAGTAAATTCCCAGAAATATATGCAAACGATTTAAAAGATAAAGAAGCAAATATTATTCTTCAATGTAGAAGTGGAAGAAGAAGCTTGAATGCTTGTCAATTTCTTCTAGGTGAAGATTTTGAAAATTTAACAAACCTAGAAGACGGAATTCTTGGTTGGCAAAATAACGGTTACGAAACTGTAAAATAATTGGAAGAAAAATGCTCAACTTGTTTGAAGAAGATAACCAAGACCACTTACCTTTAATTTCTGAAAAAGATCTCTCAGATGCAGAAGTTCTTATAGAGTTAAAAAAAATTAAAGAAGAACTTAAAGACCAAGTTGTTGTTCTTGGCCATCACTATCAACAAGATGACGTCATTCAATTTGCTGATGTAACCGGAGACTCTCTTAAGCTTGCTCAAGATGCTGAAAAGCTTGATAAGCCTTATATTATCTTCTGCGGTGTTCACTTCATGGCAGAGACAACTGATATGCTTACGAGCGATGATCAAAAAGTTATTCTTCCAGATCTTCGCGCTGGCTGCTCAATGGCAGACATGGCCAATAGAGAACAAATCGACAAGGCCTGGGAGTTTATGCAAACTTCTACCTCAGAAAAAATTGTTCCTATTACCTATATCAATTGTTCCGCTGCCCTCAAGGCCTTCGTTGGTGCCAATGGTGGAAGTATTTGTACATCTTCAAATGCTAGATCAATAATCGAATGGGCCTTTGAAGAAGGACAAAAACTTCTCTTCTTTCCAGATCAGCACCTTGGTAGGAATACATGTGCCGAAATGGGTATCGGTCTTGATGAAATGGTTGTCTACAATCCAAATATGTTCAACGGTGGACTTACTGCTGAGCAAATTGATAAGGCTAAAGTAATTCTCTGGTACGGATACTGCTCTGTTCATCAAGGCTTCACTGCAGCTCAAGTTGAAACAATAAGAAAAGAAAAACCAAATACAACAGTCATCGTTCATCCAGAGTGTTCTTATGAAGTAGTTAAAGCTGCTCACGATAATGGATCGACTGCCTATATTATAAATAAAATTAAAGATGCTCCTGCAGGTTCAAGTTTTGCAGTTGGAACAGAAATTAATTTAGTTAATCGTTTGGCGCAACAATTTCCAGACAAAGAAATCATTTCCTTATCTCCTTACCAATGCCTTTGCACGACAATGTATCGCGTTAGACCTCGCTGGTTACTTGCCAGTTTCAGAGCGATAAAGGAAGATAAACCCATAAATATAATTCAAGTTGATAAAGAGACCACAGAGCTTTCACTGAAGGCCCTAAGTAAAATGCTTGAATTAAGTTAATTGATACACACGCCATATTTTAAGGAAGAAAAATGATTTATGCTGATTACAACGGTAGTGCTCCTATTTGTGAAGACGTTAAAGAATACTTTATAAAGAGACTTCAAGACGGACCTTTTGCTAACCCAAACTCAATTCATAGACTCGGTACAAAAGTTTTAACAGCAATGGAAAACTCTAGAGCAATTTGCGCCAAAATTCTTGGAGCAAAGTACACGCAAATTATTTTTAACTCAGGTGCAACGGAAGGTATCACTCAAGTTTTTCACAGTGTACTCGACTCTGCAAAAGAAGATGGTAAGAATTTTGTAATCACTTCTGGTATTGAGCATTCTGCTGTTATTAACTGTGCAAAATTCTACGAGAATAAAGGTTATACTCACAAAGTTGTTCCAACACTTGGAAACGGAGTGATTGATCTCAAGCAACTTAAAGAGTGGATGCAAGAATTTAAGGGACGTATTGCTCTCGTTTCTATCATGGCAGCCAATAATGAAACCGGCGTAATTCAACCTTTTGAGGAAATCGCAACTCTTTGTACTTCTGACAACGTCCCATTTCTCTGCGACACCACTCAATTTATTGGAAAGTGTGAATTCAATTTTCAAAAATCAAATATCGATTATGCTGTTACTTCTGGGCATAAGTTTGGAGCACTCACAGGAACAGGAATGTTACTGGCGAAGCATCCTGCGAAACTGCATCCTCTTGTTATCGGTGGTGGCCAAGAAAAGGGGATTCGCGGTGGAACTCAAAACTATCTTGGCTATGAAACTCTAGCAGTTGCCCTAAATAGTTTTCAAAATAACGGAGCTGATAAGTACATTGCTCTAAAAGAAAAAAAATTAGTCTTTGAAGCAGAAATTAAGAAGCGTTTTCCTCAAGTAGTCATTCTTGGTGAAGAAGCCCCAAGAGTTTGCTCAACTACTTATATCGCTTACCCAGGAATCCACGGTCAAGCCGTTCAAATAGAACTTGAATCAGCTGATATCTTTGTTACAACTTCTTCGGCCTGCTCAGATAATGAACCTGTTACTTCAAAAGTACTCCGTGCAATGGGAGTAAATGATGAAGTCGGACGTGGTGTAGTTAGAATAAGTTTAGGACATTGTAGCCCCCTTGAAAGTTATGACGAAATCCTCGAAGCTTTAACTAATGCATATGAGAAACTCGGGAAAATAAAAAGCTACTAAGAATGAAGAAACTAGTCCTATCGATCATCACTATTCTTATAATTGGAGCATGTGCTACAAGTAGCATTCCGACTAAGGTATTGAGCGAGCCTGACTGGAAACCTTCTTCAAATAGTGATACTGAAAAACAAATTACGATTTCATCAATTAATTTCTTTAATAGCTCCCTCGCTCCATTTAATGAGCACTTTGAAGGAATCGGTGAAGTTAAGATAGGTGGAATTCAACTTCTAAAAACATATTCATCTATTCTAAAGAAAAGACTAGATAATAAAGTTCTACTCTTAAGTACCGGCGAATTAATTAATGAGAACCAAAAAGGCGGAATTGATCCAATTCTAAAAGAATTTGAAAATATCGGTGTTGACGCCTTTCACTTATCAGAAAAAGAACTAAGAAAACTTCCTATTTCAAAAATTGATAAATACGATAATAAATTTATTAATTCAAATATCATAGATCTTAAAAAACAATCACCTCTATCTTCTAAGAATATAGAGAACCACACCATTAAGACAATTGACGGTGTGAAGATTGGTATAATGGGAATTACGACTTTTAACAATGCCGAAGCGAGAAAACATAAATACCTAAATGGGCTCTACTTTGAAGACCCTATCTATAGTATTTTGAAAACTCACGACCTCCTAGAAAGAAAAGGTGCCAAGATTTTTATTCTTATGGTCAAAGGCCATAAGAGATGTCCCGATAATAAGTGTGAGTCTACAAGAGAAGAGATGGAAAAACTTTTAAAAAGACTACCTCCTAATAAAATTGACCTGATCATTGGGTCTGAGCCAGAACTACTCAATGAGAAAATTAGTGGTATTCCTTTCATACAAAACTCAGGAGCAGGAAAATTCTTAAGTAGAGTTGATCTCTACTTCGATACAAAGAAAGAGAGAATTAATACTTCTAAAACAAAAATCCATTCTCCTATAAAGTTATGCTCAGAATTCTTCACAGCAACTAATGACTGCCACATTGAAAATGACTACTACATGAAAGGAAAAATTGAACTCATCAAAGAAAATAAAGAATATATGACTAAAGCTAAATTTCTAGGGATAGAAATTTAAATACAAATAAGCACACCATCTTCACCACAAATAACTTGTAGATCATCTTGGCAAAACCCTGCTGGACTGTCATCAAAGCACAACTCTTGTATATCTTTACCGCTCCAAAGAACTCCCCTAGGACATGCAGGCCTTCCCTTTTCTCCACACTTCACAGGAGAACAAGCCTTTGATCCCCCACCAACACAATTATAGTCGACCAAGTACTCCCAACCATAGAGGCAATCTCCACAATTTGAAGAACCAGTAATTTCGCATCTATCATTCTTCTTTTCACAGAAGTCAATCTCTTCTCTTTCTTTCAAGTCCCAATCACCAAACCAGAGAGATGTCATAAGAGTTTGTCTATTCGCTTGTGTGATTCGAACACCTTTACTCTGCCTATACGTTCCTGAAGAAGAATACTTTGCAAGGTTTGCTCTTATATAGTCTTTACTTCGAAGCTTATTAGGAAGAGTTATGTTCACTATCCTTTCTTTTTCTTTAAAGAGGTAGCTCATAGTTATTCCATAGACTCCATTTCTAACACTCTTACCTTGAATATGATCTGTAGAAAACTTTACTTTAAGTTTCTTGATTCCCTCTACTGAAATCAATTCATTCGAGGTTGGAAGAGAAGGACAATCCTGCTCAGAAAGTTTTTCAACAATCTGAAGAATACCTTCTTTATTTGTCACTGGAATTTTATAATTTAAACAATAGTGATCAGAAGAAATTAGGTTCTGCCAACTTCCTGCAGGTCTCTCAATAATATTTCCCGTAGTGAAAGATGAGTTTTCAGAAAAACCACTTTCTAAAGTGAATGCTAATTTTAAATGATTTTCAAATTGAGAAATTAACTCATTACTTTTATAAAGCCTATCACAAGAGCAAAGAATTAATAGAGATATGATTAGTATCTTATTCATACGAATTCCTCATACATCTAAAACCTATTTCCAAACTTCTCCCATCGACACCTTCTGGTCTATCTTTACCCCAGTCAATATTTTTATCAAGGTGTGCTAATCCATCCCAGTA
Organism: Halobacteriovorax sp. JY17; assembly: GCF_002753895.1. NCBI lineage: Bacteria > Pseudomonadati > Bdellovibrionota > Bacteriovoracia > Bacteriovoracales > Halobacteriovoraceae > Halobacteriovorax > Halobacteriovorax sp. JY17. The sequence continues at coordinate 222,475 of NZ_NJER01000003.1, forward strand.
AAGTTTTTCACCAAGTACATGTACATCACTTTCTGCGGAAAAATAAAAACTTGATGCCCTTAGGTTTCTTCTGCTTTCCAGTTTATTTGAGTAGGCTTCAAAAGGACCTCCCATCACTTGAAAAATTCCGCTCCAACTTGAAGACTTAGTCATATGACTTACAAATGGAGTAACTTCAAAACAATCTCTAGTGTAGGACTTCTCACAATCAAATTTTGATAGAGGGAGATCTTTATCCTTCTTTAATTTAAATAAGAACGACTCAGAATTTCTTCTTGTCCAAGGATAGTCATATCGAATAAGAGTTCTTCCTGCTCCATCGGAAGACCCTGACGGATAAAAGCTTGCGGCCTCAATAACTTGAGCTGAGGCTAACCTCTTTCCTTTGAAAGCGCAGAACTTCTCCATTTCTTCAAGGGAGAGAAAGGCAGATGGTCTCTCTAAAGGGTACTTCTTTTCAATGCCTAGGCTTAGAGTTTCTATCCACTCATTTACTTCTCTATTAGTAACCAAAAACTTATCAACGAAAATATTTCTATTAAAATTATCCCAAGTCCAAGAAAATTTTCTCTTAGGAGATTTAAAAGTTTTATATCCATAAGACTTTTGAGGAAGGTAGACATCTCTACATGTATCCTCTAAATCAATATTAAATTCGTTCTTATTTAACTTTAGAGTTACCCTTGTAGAGAAAATTGCGATTCCTCTCTCTAAAGAGTTTTGTCTTGAAACTAAAGTATAGAATTTTCCCGTAGAAAATTTCTTTGCTTTAAAGTTTTCATTTCGTCTTAGGTAGCAATTTAAGAAAGTTGAATTGCACTGAGAATAGGAAATATCAACATGGTCTTTCAATTTTAAGTCGGGACAATAATTACCAATATCATTCCATTCTTCAGTTGATGCCCCTTCAGACCACTTCTTAGAAATTTTCTTAGAAGACTCAATCACCCTATCAATAACTTGAACTTCTTTCTCAAGATTTTTTATAGACTGAACACTACTCCATCTTAGAAAGGCCACTATGACACCAAAAACAACGGAGCACATTACTAGAGTGAAAAGAATGGTCTTTACTTTTTTCATAAAACCTTTTTTACAGGACTTAAATACCATATGGCCTTATAATTATATAGAGGCTTTTATAGTAAAGAAAGGTCAGAATTGAATTGATGGGGGACCAATGGATTGGTTAGAAGAAGCAAATCAGAAAGATTCACATAGTGAAGTTCATTCATTCAAAGATTATATGGATATCTTTGACGAATTTCCAATAAGAGAAACAAGACCTACGTATAAGTATCTTTTAGATATGGTTCAAAGCTATGGCCAAGACAAAGATGGAAATTATAAAGTTTTTCAATATCAATACCCAGACTCTCCCCCAGTCTACGGACAAAGAAGAACTCAAAAGGCCCTTATTGAAAACCTTGAAAACTTTGAAAAAGAAGGCGTAAACAATAAATTCATTCTACTTGTTGGCCCAAATGGTTCATCAAAATCTAGTTTAGTTAGACAATTTATGAAGGGAGCAGAGTCTTATTCAAAGAAAGATGAAGGAATTCTCTATTCATTTAGCTGGATCTTTCCAATTGATAATTACATCAAAGGAAACCTTGGTTTTTCTTCTGATAGAACAAATAGAGATTTAAATACCTACGCCTACCTAGAGGACAAAGATATTTCAGCAATTCTAGGCAGTGAATTAAAAGATCATCCACTTCTCTTAATTCCTAAAGAATATAGACAAGAAATTTTAAATGAATCTCTTGCTAAAGATCCTAAGCATCTTGAGCTCGTAAAGAAGTCTTACCTCTACAAAAGTGACCTCTCTAAAAGAAATAGAATGATCTACGATGCCCTTTTGAAAAACTATAAAGGGAAGCATACTGAAGTCCTAAAGCATATTAGAGTTGAAAGAATATTAATCTCCAAGAGATACTCCTCAAGTGCTGTTACTATTGAGCCACAACTCCATGTGGATGCAAAACTTCAACAAATAACAATGGATAAGAGGCTCGCAAGCCTTCCTCCATCACTTCAAAGTTTAAATCTCTTTTCAATGCAGGGAGAAGTGGTCCTGGCCAATAGAGGGATTCTAGAATATTCCGATCTCCTTAAAAGACCTCTCGACACTTATAAATACTTACTTATGACAATGGAAACCGGAAGTATTAACCTTCAAGGAATTCTCACTCAACTAGATATTTTCTTTGTTGGTACAAGCAATGAAATTCATCTTGCCGCATTTAAGCAGCACCCTGACTTTAATTCATTCAAGGGTAGAATTAACTTTGTTCGAGTTCCTTACCTTTTAGACTTTAAAGATGAAATGAAGATATATAACGAGCAAGTTGAAGGGCTAAAGAATAATTCAGTCTTTGAGCCTCACGCTCTTGAAGCTTTTTGCCTCTTCGCTATTATGACTCGATTAAGAGCAAGTCAAACAAAGCACTTTGAGAACTCTAAGCTTGCTAAGATTGCCACAACACTCGATCCACTTGAGAAAGCAAAGTTGTATGCAATAGAAGAGTTACCAGAGCATTTAGATTCTGAGGACAGACAAATCTTAAAACTTGGAAAGTCTGATATTCAAGCTGAATTTGAAAATGAAAATCTCTACGAAGGAAAATTTGGAATTTCTCCTAGAGATATGAAAAACATTCTATACAAGATCACTTCTAATCACGAAACTATTACCTTCGTAGAAGTTATCGACTACCTATATAAGCTTATTCAAAAAAAGAATAATTACGACTTCCTCAACATGACTCCTCAAGGGGACTATCATCATCCTGCGCGCTTCATCGCTCTTATAAAAGATGAGTGTTTAAATAAATTCGACAGAGAGTTTAGAGAAAGCCTTGGTCTAGTTGATGATAGATCATACGAAGATTACCTAAAGCGCTATATTGAAAATGTTAATGCCCTTATTAAGGGAGAGAGAATTAAGAATATCATCACAGGAAAGTATGAAGATGCAGATGATTACTTCATTCGAGAGTTTGAGCAGAGTATCAATTTAAAAGAATCCTCTGACTCATTTAGGTCACATTTGATTTCTAAATTAGGAGCTTGGTTTCTCGATAATCCAGGAAAGAAAATTGTTTATAACGATGTATTCCCAGATGTCGTAGAAAGACTGCAAGAATCATTTAGAGTTGAACAAAAGAAAGTCATTCTAGAGATTTCAAAACACTTAGTTTTCTTTGAAAAAGAAATTGCAAGTACAGATGATGAAGAGACTAGAACTCCTCTCTCTGAAGAGAATAGAACTCAGATTAAGAAAGTTTTAGAAAATCTAATGAATAATTATAAATATTCACAAAATGGAGCACTTGCGCTAATAAAGTTTATAATTAAGGAACGTTATTAACTTATAGGCCATTAAATGCCCGTTATTGATAAAACATTTGGAAGGGATCAGTACACTGCCGTCTATCTTGTAGAAGAAGAACATGACGGTATGAGGCTAGATCAATACCTTCAAACTTATCTCGCAAGTTGGTCTAGGGAACAGGTTAAAAAGAAGATTCTAGAGGGCGATATTGTTATTAAAGATCGCCCCGGTAAACATCGCCCTTCGACCAAAATTTTCACGAGAGACATCATTACTCTCATCACAAGAAAAACAGAGCACGAAGACGAGTACTGGAATGGAGAATTATTAGAACTTCAAATGACTCCAGAAGTTCTCTTTGAAGACGATGATCTTATTATCATTTCCAAACCTCCCTATATGTCTACTCACCCAACAGGAAAGCATCTCTTTAATTGTGCGACAGTATTCTTTGAATCTCTTTATAAGAAGACTGTTCATTCAATACATAGACTAGACCGAGAAACTTCTGGCGCTTTAATGCTGGCGAAGAATCCAAAGTGCGCTCAAGTAATGACAGAGTCTTTTGAAAAAGATCTTGTTAGAAAGTGCTACTTCTTCATTGCTTACAATAGAGACTGGAATGGTGATTACTCATTTGAAGATAATCACAGACTTGGAGCCAGTGAAGAAGGATTGAAGAGAGTTTATATTAATCACTTTCCCACAGAATCTCATGAAGGAAAGAGTGCAAGAACGTTATTTGAAGTTATTCATGTGGAAGGTGATTACGTTCTAGGATTAGCTTTTCCTATTACGGGAAGACAACATCAAATTAGAGTTCACGCAATGATTAATGGTCTTCCTCTTGTTGGAGATAAACTCTATCTTGGAAACTTTAAAATGTTTCAAAGATTTAAGGACAATATTGCGACTAAAGAAGATCACGATCTCATGGAGCTTAGTCGTCACGCACTCCATGCAATAGCTCTTAGAGCTCCATATAAAGGTGAAGAGAAAATATTCTCTTCCAAAATTCCTCTCGATTTACAAGATTGGATTAAAAATAAAATGACGATTAAAATTTCTGATCTTCAATCAAAACTAGAAAATAAAATTCAAGACTACTTTAATAAGGTCACAAGGTGATTATAGACCCCATCTGGGCCATCATTTTCTTCACCTAAGAGAATTGTTTGCGGCTTATACTCTAGCTTACTTAAAATATCCTTAATACTCGAAACACCAACAGAATTTTGGAAATGGCGAAACATCGACTCATCATTAAGGGAGTCACCAAAGTAGATACACTCATCCATTGAGATATTTGGAAGATATTTTTCTGAAAAAACTTTTACAGCATTGTACTTAGAGACATCTCCACTCCAAAAATTCAAATGAACATTGGAAGTTGAAAAGTTTATTTCTTCTTTCTTTAAAAATCCTTTAACATTTTTCAAAAGATCAATATCTAAGAGAAGATCACTAAGCTCAATTGCTCTATCCGTTAATCTTCCATAAGAATCAGCACTTAAGGAAATACTTGAAAATTTCTTAAGTAGTCCCTTGGTCGCTATTTCTAAATTCTTAATATCTTTTCTTGCAATAAATGGCTCATCGACTGGGTTGCCATTCTTATCTCTTCGAACCAGCACACCTCCACCCTCAGCAATAACATACTCAAGAGCAGAGAAGTGAGTTATTAGAAAGTGTGCCCAAGAAAGAGATCTTCCCGTAACTATAATTAAAGGAATGGAATGTGACTTACAAAGACTCAAGATATCAAAGAACCTTGGGGTAAACTCAGTACCTTTTGTAAGTGTGCCATCAAAATCAGAAAAAATTATTTTTGGAATCATAAAAAGGGCCCTCGCTGGGCCCAGCTAAAATTACTGTATTGGGTAAGAAAGACCAACAAGGATTGAAGTGAAAGAATCTTTCAGTCCAAGTTGAACTTCAGCATTTGCCTGTAAGTGCTTATATTGCTCAAGAGGCACATTTCCATTAATACCAAGGTTTGCACTAATAGTTGATTCATAAGTCTTAGAATCGCTATCAAGAGAAAGTCCTACTGGCATTGAAAAGTATGGATAGGCTTCTGTTCCCCAAAAACTAAACCCTTTTGAAACAGTTGGAGCAAGAGAAAGCTTCGTTCTACTTTCTTCAAATTCCTTTGCCATTTCTAAAGTTGTTTTCACTGAAACTTTTGGCTGCTGATAGTAGTCAGGAAAAATTTCGTAATCTACACCAGTAAAAAATCTATTCGACATTTCACCACCAGAAATACCAAGTCCCGCATCAAAAATAGCCTTCTTAGAAAATTTCTGAGTATATCTAACTTGAGCACCAATTCCACCACCAGTTGAAGTAACACCTAGAACTTCAGATGAAATAAGCTTCTTCCCTGTCATCATTGGATAAGAAGAAAGTCCTGTCCCTAGGGCCCAAGCATTTGTAGTTAGTAGTGTTGCAGCTGCAATTGAAATGAATTTTATTTTCTTCATGTTCTCCATCCTTGAGAATACTAATTATAGGTAATTGTACTCAAATAGTTTAACGTGGAAACCACTTTCAAGTCAAAATTGACCGTACGCAACAATGTTTTTTTTCCACGATTTAGACTCTGAGATTGACGACAAGGGATAAAACCACTATAAATATCAACTCAAGATATCAATGGTGGCCGTAGTTCAGTTGGTAGAGCGCCAGATTGTGATTCTGGTTGTCGTGGGTTCGAGCCCCATCGGCCACCCCATTTTGTCTTGTTATTCAAATGCTGATCTCTTCGGAGTGAAACATAGCTAGGCCCGTTCACAACCCGTTCGGGCCTTTTTGTTTCTATCGGGAGTAATCGATAGACAGTGGAAAAAGAACCAAATATTCGATTTAGAAATAGCTTAAAGCATTCTTAAAATCTAAAATTCTTTCATTAGTAATCTAAATGAAAGCATGGTTTTCTTATTCATTATTTTAACAATTAAATATAGTTCACTCCTAAACATTGATAAAAGTAGAAACATTGCTCTTCCCAAACTCTATACTTTGATAATACTCAAAGAAGTATGAGAATATGCTCTATATTTGGATAAAAACTAAAGAATGTTCATCTACTCCAATTGTTGAAGACCATTCGTTTTGCCACTTTTTATTTTCTAACTTTAACTGTTCATAGAAAGCAGTGTAGACAAGCCAAGACGAGCATTGAAGTTGCTTTGTAACTCTTTTTAAATCCGAGAAGTTTGAAGCGCACCAACGAATGTGAGATCGAAATCGTTGAGTAGTTTTAAATCCTTTTTTTATTCCAGGAATTGGTTCTCTAAAAACAGATTTACAACTAGGGCACTTGAATCTTCTCTTTTTAATCTTTAAGAAAATAAGCTTATTTCTAATGGGAATATCTTTGATGTGAACAAAAACACGATCATGAACTTTATAAGATTTTGTTGCACATTTAGGGCAGACTTCAAATTCGTTAGTTTTATGACATTCAAATTCAATAACGTAATTCTTAAGGTAAGTTAGGTTTCTACCACGTATAAATTCTTGTAGCCTTTCTACGATTAGTATTCATGGAGGTTATCATGAATATTGAAGTCATTGAACTAATCGCAAAAGCAAATAAGATTCTCGCAGTTACTGGCCACGGATCAGGAAAGAAATATCCCAAGACCTTAAAGGATATTGTAATTTCTCTAAGGCTTGATCACAAAATTCCCGTTAAAGAAATTGTTAAACATATTCCAATCTCTGGCTACGCTGCAAGAGAATGGCCCAGACTTTCTAAAGAGAAGAAAAGTTTTACTAAAATTGTCGTTCAAGAAAATTCCCCGAAGATCAATCGAAAGAAAGCTCCGAGAAAAGAGAAGTATTTAGATCAAATTGTCTTTAACCAGAATCTTTTGATAACGCTGATAATTCTTCAGCTATTTGAGTCCTTAATCTTTCACTTATTCTACTAGCATACTCAAAAGGGCTTTCAAGCTCTTCTCCTTTAGCTGACCTGTGCGCCATTGTATTGATAAAGGATCTAGGGCTTAATCCATTTGATTTACACGACTCAATTACTGAATAAAAGAAAGTTCCAACGTCTGCTCCATTTATTGATTTGAAACAGTTGAAGTTCTTTCTTCCCATAACTGGACAGCGCTGTTTTCTCTCAGCCATGTTGTTATCAATAGGAACTGTCTCATCATTGAGAAATAGTTGAAGACCTTCTCTTCTATTTTGATAGTAATGAATAGCTTTTCCAAGAGAAGATGTATCGAGAAATTTTCCATCCATAGATTTTATCCAAGAATCAATTTCTTTAACTATTGAAGTTAAATTATCTAACCTAACTTCTTTTAAAGAATGAAGGTCATCTGCCATGTGCTCAACTTCGTAGAGCTTATCAATAAGGTCAATCACCACTTCTGATCTATCATCGTGATTCATTGCTTCGAAAAACTTTCTTCTAACGTGTGCCCAGCAAAATGCATGACTAATATTCTTATAGTCTTCATCTGAGTCTAAAAAGTTATATCCTGAGTAGCCATCACTTATAATACAGCCTTTCTCGTAACCTTGGATCATTTCTTTCGCGACTGTTCCAGATCTCGTAGGTTCAAATTGATAATAAGCTCCTCGAGGATTACTCATTGACCAGATATATCCTTTACTTTTATTTGGATTATAAAAATCAATTGGAGACTCATCAATATGAACCCACTTTTCAGAGAGGACGTCTTGTCTCATTAATTCGTTCAATGGAAATAGAAGATTATATAAATGCTCTGTCTGGCCATAAAGAGTTTTTACATCAACATTTATTCCAGCTCTTTTCATTTGTTTGCGCTGACGTTCAAGAGGAAGATGATCTTCAAACTTGTCGCAAGCAACTTGAGTAGCAAGTTGAATCGAGTATTCACCGCCAGGGGTTAATTTTACACCTCCTGGAGCTGTAATAATTTTATTGCAACACTTACAGGAATATTTCTGCCTCTTGTGCCTTTTGATTATATATTGTCTTTCAATAACTTCGAATTCGTTTGATTCTTCAAAACAATTATTCATTTCATGGAGTTTATCACCACCACAGCTTGGGCATGATGATTTTTCAATCTTGTAGTCTATGATTTCTTCATTGAGATCAATTTCTAATTCTTCAATTTGAGTATTCTTAGATTTATTATGAGGAAGATTTCCCTTTCTCCTCTTTCTCTGATTCTTTGGTTTGTTAGCCTTCCGCTCTTGCTTAGAATCGAAAACACGTTTTCTTAGGTTCTTTAACTCTTCTTCTAACTTTTGTAATATCTCTTCATCTTTCTCTTTTAATTTCCTAAGTTCAACAACTTCAAGCTCTTTTGAAAGTAGTTTTTCTTGCATTAACATAAGAGCTTCACGCATAAATTCTTTGTCATTTTCTTTAGTAAAATCAATCATAGAAGAACTATATTACGGACGAGATGAAAGGCCTAATGTTTTCTTATCTTTTTAGTAGTATTTTCTTCCCAGACTTTGAGAGAGGGATCTGTCCGCCATTGAGAATTAGCATTAACTCATTTGAGTTTATCTCAGTAACTTCTTTGATGTGTTCAAAGGACATGAATCTCCCACGGTCAATCTTCTTGTGAATTAGCACAAGTCCATTGCCATCAAAGAATAAAGCTTTGCAGGCCTTTCTACTTTTTGCGACGAATAGAAAAAGAGCTCCTGACATTAGCTCCAGATCGATCTTATGAGTGACGATATAAGCCAAAGTGTTGTGGCCTTTTCTCATGTCGACGTAGTCGTTAAAAATATAAATGGGATATTTGGGGTCGAAAATCATGACTGGATAATAATGTAGGAGATATTATCTGACTATCCGTGGCAGACGCCCAACTTACGACACATGATAGGGAACTGCTTATTCAAATAGGCCAAAGCACTTCTACACATCTCTAAATTTGAAAATTTAATATTACGGCTTATTTTGGGTGCGAGTTCCTTTTTAGATAGCGGGGTGAAATCCCACAATTCCTCATAAAGCCCTCTTCCTGAAAGGGCTGAGAGCTTCCCAATTATTTGGATTAGATAGTAGTCTTCCCAATGCTCAAACTTGCTCAGAGGTCTTTCAAGTAATCTAAAGGGACGGCCACGAGTCTCCTTTCTTTTCTTCTTTGGAGGAAATGAGAATACTCTCTCACAAAGGTTACACTTATAACGCTGTACCTTGTTTCTTCCTCTCCGATAAAATCCATTTTTCCTTATGCACTCACTCGATGGCCGTACTCCTTTTGCTCTACAAGTACACTTGCAGTTATCAAATTTCTGTTCACTATCCATATTAATCTCAATTTCCTACCCACTTGAGTTTAATAATCAATAGTAACAACTCATCGAAATAAATGTAATAAACAATAATAGACTACAGAGTGGTGTTGATTAACCCAACCCTTTGTGCAATCGCTTGCACTAAGACTAAACATACTAAATTAGCTTGCACATTCTTTTAATCATAATAAATACGTTGAGAAGATGAAAAAAGACATAAGACCACTTCAAAGCCCTTAAAATCTACTCACATACCAAAGACTTGGATTGCCTTGCTAGACAAGTGAGTTTTTCCTTTCATGTCTATAACAAACCCCAATAAATCACGCTCGTTGAGATAATCAATCGCTTTTTTCGATGAATAGTTCATCAATATAGTTGCAGTCGTATCTGATTCAATAGCATTATCAGCAACGACTGTTGTTGTAATAAGTTCACTTCGGCTACGGCCACTTTTGGGGTCTAAAATGTGATGGTCGCTATGGCCTTCTCTCGACGAGTTGTAATGAATATAACTACCAGATGATGCGACACTCCCTTTTTTAAGTTGCAAAAAGCCAACTGACCTTTCAACACTTTTTGAGAATGGATTTTTTATTCCAATTCTCCAAGGTCTTGGAGCACAAGAGTGGGAATGAACTCTTATATCGCCTGAGCCATTAACATAAAAATTATGGATGCCTTCTGACTTTAGCAATTCAAATACTTTATCTACGGCATATCCTTTTCCTATACCGCCTAAGCCTATTTTCATTTTTTTACTTGGCAAAAATATAGAATGTTCCATCTCATTTAATTCTATATTTTTATAATTAATATATTTATGGCCTTCCGTTCTTTCTTTAAGAGACAAAGTACGATTTTCTTTTTTTGCTTTTCGCCACAAGTGACCAACACTAGCATAAGTTATGTCAAAAGCCCCTTTAGATTGTTCTGAAATCTCGATAGACCTCAAAACCAGATTCCATATTTCCTCATCTACAGGAACAGGCCTAATTCCTGAATATTTATTTATCTCGTTAAAGGGGCTCTCTTTAAAATCTGTAAATTTCGATTCAATCCGCTTTACTTCCTTTTCTGCCTCTTTAAAAATGTTTAAAACCTGACTTTTAGAATGATAAGATTGAGGGAAGCACAAAAGCTGAAATTCTCCCCCCATCGCCTTAAACCGATGTCCTAATCGAATACTACTATTTTTTTCAACTATTGAAGCTGTCATTAAATCTTCTTAGGAGGACGATTTCCTCTGAATAGAACTTCCATTTTATTGTTTATAAGAATAGTTTTAGGAAGGTCTGTAATATTTAGGCTTTTAGAAGTTACTCTATCCTTATCTTCTAGGATAAGGTAGCTGAAATTATGCTTCTTCAAAAACCTCTTAATTTTCTTTCTTTTTTCCCCTGCATTCACAGCAACAAAAAGAACTCCATTTTTCTCATGCTTTTTCTTTAAACTCTCTAGCTCTTCTAATTCTTGAATGCAAGCCGTACACCATGATGCCCAAAAGTTGATTAATATCTTGTTATACTTTTTTGTCTCTTTCTTGATTTCAAAGGACTCTTTTTTCCCATAGATTGGTAAAGTAAAATTTTTCAATTCTTCAGCCTGAACTCCAAAAGAGATAAATAAAAGCAGTAAAGAAAATAAGGTTGCCTTAAACATAAATATTCCTAAAACTCGAAGCCAAGAGATGACTGAAAATAAGCATATATTAAGCCATTTGAACGTTTGTAGCCAGTAACACCATTATTCCAAGTAAAGTCATCTAGCTCCATACCAAAAAGTTTTTTTCCTTCAAAGTTACTAGAGAGATACATACTCAACTCATACGAATTAAACTTATCTAAGTCTGAGTCGCTCGTCATAAAATCTTGGCTCGTATTAAAGGAGTCTTGATAATATCGAACCTTATCTTGAGAATGAAGTCTTATTGAAAATTCCAAAAAATCTTCATCATCATTTATCTCTTTTAAAAATGCCAACCGTACCGTATGAGCGTCGAGCCTCCATTGGTCAAAGTAATATCTATAAAAAAGGTTCATCGCAAAAGTATCACTAAAGCCGTGTACCCATTTTGATGAAGCGGCATATCTTTTCCGTGAGTCTGGTAATTTTTCAGACTCACGAATATCAGAAACCAAGACACTGCTAGCAGTAGACTCAAGGTTATCCTTAGCCTGAATATAAGTTAAACCAAATTGAATAATGTCCTTTCTCGTTAGTATTTGAGAAGCTGTTAGGCTTGCCGCCAAAATCTTCCTAGGCTTAAACTCTGAAATAGTAGCACTGCCAGCAGGGGTTAAATCTTCAAACAGCCTAACTTCATCTGAATAATATTGAAGACCAAGACCAATAGTGAAGTTGTCTTTAGCCAGAGAACGCTCTACTCCCAAACTGGCATTAAGAGAGCGATAATCGTACTCTGAAGAAAAGCCTAAGCCTCCATTGAATGCCCAATCACCTATTTCCTTTCTGGCTCCAACAGTTCCAGAAACTCTGGATTGCCCCTTAATCGGCTCACCTCCACTTGCACCTGTTAAACCGTCTAATTTTGTGTCAGAAGCCGCAGTCCAAAAATCAAATACAAAGTGAGCATTTATTGCAGTATCTTCTGTAATTTGATGTTCAATGAAAAGCATTGGCTCAACGACATTTGCTTCTTCTCTTTTTGAATTATCGAAGACCTGTTCTCCATCGTCACTATTTTGGTGATAAAGATTAAACAAGAGCTTAAATTTTGTCTGCCCTTTTTCCATCATTTCAGCAAAGACACTTTGAATCGAAGTAATAACTAGAAATAAACTTAGGGCGAGCTTTTTTAATTTAGTTACATCCACATCCACCACCAACTGCGGAACTCCCGCCTACGGCTCCTTCCCTAAAAGAACGAACTTCCTCTTGAAAAACACTTTCCTCTGGATGAGGGTCTAGTTGCATAATCTTTTTTGATAGAAGGCCTCTATCAATTTGCTCTACATTTGCACAAGAAACGAGAGACAAGAGTAAAATGCCTAATAATAATTTCATATCATTTCCTTTTCTTTATTATATCAGATAATTAGAATATTTACATTGAGGAAAAAACCACTCTATTCACTAAAAATCATCTTTTATGCCGGTTACTTATAAAGTTAGATTATATTTCTCAGTTATTTTTCAATTCTACTCAACCTTCTTCAGAACTTGATATATAGTCTTCCCATACCAAAGACCTTTCTTAGTCTTTGTCGGAACTTTAAGAACATTTAATATTTCAGCAATTTTTCGATAGCTATAACCTTTAGCTCTAAACTCTTTCATTTTTTCAATAACCTCTCGCTCCCTCTTATGTTGAGACACCTCTCTCTTTTCAACTTTTTGACCATACGCAAGACCACGCCTCCTTTTTTGGTTCTTTCCAGCCCCACGAATAGAGATTTCGCATTCCTTCAATCTCTTTAAAATAGTCGTTCGGGAGGACGCCACAGACCTCGAAATTTCAGCACAAGAAAGGCCTTCTAAGACATATTTTTGATGGAGGAACTCTTTGGTTAGGACTTCAGGCTCATGGAAAAAATCAATTATATTAGACAGTTCTGATGGAGGACGATATTCTTGTTTTGTGGAGGTTTGATGACCCCATTGATTTTCTTGACTACATTCACGAAAGTGATAATCCCTTCGGGGTGATTCATATTAAGCCTCGTTCACAACCCGTTCGAGGCTTTTTTGTTTCTACGGAATTTAATCCAAACAGGAGAACTTGGCGCAAGGGCCACTGCGATCTTGGCCTTTGGTATTTCTTTTGAGAGACATTCAAGTTCATAGTTATTTAAAAACTTATCTAAAACAATTTGCATAATTGAAAGACCGAGCTGCTCGCCGATACACTTTCTTGGCCCTTTTCCAAAAGGAAAGTAAGCTTTTAGCGTATGTGGTTTTACATCTTTGAAGCGCTCTGGATTAAATTCATTTGGATTCTTCCAAAATTCTTCCATTCGGTGAACCACATAAGCGGGAACAACCACATTCGTATTCTTAGGAATTTTTAAATCACCAAGAATTGTGTCACTAGAAGCCTTTCTCGAAAATATAGGAAGAGCTGAGTAAAGCCTAAGCCCTTCGTGAATAATATTTAAATGATCTGAATCTTTCCAATTACCATGAGTAGCTAAAAGAGTAAAAATCCATCCCAAACTAAATGCTGTTGTCTCATGTCCTGCGATCAGAAGTGTTAGAAGCTCGTCTTTAATTTCATGCTTAGTTAACTCTCCTCTCTCACCAGCTGCGACAAGTTTAGCTAACACTCCTTCGCTATCTTTGGTTTCAATAAGATCAAAGATCAGGGTTTCAAGGAAATTATAATGCTTTGAAAATTTCTTATGCTTATATGTTGGAACCCAATATGGAAGTGGAATAAAATCAAAGATTCTATTGAAGGTGACCTCAGAGCAAAACTCTAGGGCCTCTTTAAAATGACTTACTTGTTCATTCTCTAGTCGAACACCTAGGAATAACTCACACGAAATATCAAAGGACATATCTTTAAAGAAGTTGAAGATATCAACTTCACTTTCATCAGATAACTTATTTATATATTCTTCAACGACACTTTCAATTCTTGTAGTGAATTCTTTAACAGATGGCCTCGTAAATTCTTTAGCAATTAGAGAACGCTTCTTACTCCAATCTTCAAGGTCATTATTGACGGCGAGCCCGCCTCCAATAACAGCACTCACTTCTAAGAGCTGATCTCCCTTTATAAAGTCAGAGTGACGTTTAATAAATAACTCTTCAATAAGCTCAGGCCTGTAAATAATAACTGAATTCATAGGCCAAGGAAAACTCGCATAGTCTCCATAATCTCTTTGCACACTAAGAAAAGAGTCCAAAATATCTCTTTGAAATTTCTTCACGTATGAAAAAAAACTCTTACCTCTTGGTCCGTGAATATGAGAGAGATCTACTCTTTCAAAAAATGATTTAGAATTTGTGCGCTTATTGATATTTGTCATAATTTAATTATAACTAATTTCTTTCATCTTTAGGAGATTCCATCACAACAAAAGTTGATATTGAGTTCACTTGGGGTAATGTTCCAAGAACATCGGTGTGAAATACTTTATAAGAAACCAAATCCGCAGTTTCAACTCTCAGCAAATACTCAAATGCTCCTGTAATATTATGGCACTCACGAACTTCAGGAGATTTCACAATGGCCTTTTCAAAGTTCTCTTGTGACTTCTTAGTATGCACGGAAAGCCCTACCGAAATATAAGCGACAAAACCAATACCTAAGCGAGAAGTATCAAGGACCGCTCTATAACCTTTAATAATTCCACTTCTCTCAAGCTCTTGAACTCTTCTAAGGCAAGCTGATGGAGAAAGTCCTATTCGGCCAGAAAGCTCGGAGTTACTCACTCGCCCATCAATGCTCAACTCTTGCAATATTCTTTCGTCAATTTCATCTATTTTAGTCATATATTGCAAAAAGTAGCACTTAGGCACATCAAAAAGCAAGATAAAAAAATACGTTCTCTGCTATATTAATCTCATGAATAATGAAACTCTTAATGCTCTATTCGCCTTTGCCCTCGTATCTTCCATAACTCCAGGGCCTAACAATATAATGCTCATGAGTTCTGGAACAAACTTTGGCATAAAGAAATCTATTCCTCACATGCTTGGAGTAAGTATTGGATTTGCTCTAATGATTATTCTTGTTGGGTCGGGCTTAATGGAGCTATTTACTCTTTATCCAGTTGCTCAAAAAATTTTAAAGATTGTTAGCATTATTTACTTAGTTTATCTGTCTTACAGAATTGCTACCTCAACTCCTGTTACAACAAACTCAACAGTGATAAAAAAGCCTTTTTCATTTATTCAAGCAGCTCTCTTTCAATGGGTTAATCCGAAAGCATGGACTATGGCCCTTGCGGCAATAACTTTATTTTCTCCATCAAATAATTTTCAAGATATTTTAAAGGTCTCCATTGCCTATGGACTTGTAAATCTTCCATCTGTAAGTCTTTGGGTAGTTCTTGGAAAAGAAATTAGAAAAGTGTTAAGTAGTCAGGCAAAATTAAGATTTTTCAATGCCACAATGGCAAGTTTACTACTAGCCTCTCTTTACTTTATTATTTAATCTATTAAAGAATAGATACTCTTAAATAGTTCTTAGGTATTTTGCAAGTTTCTTAATCTTAGAATCTTCAATTGTAGCTTCTCTTTTTACTATATAAACACTTCTCTTAACGGTCTTCATTTTAGCTGGTAGGTTCTTCTTCGTAAGCTGATATTCATCTTTCACAATTTCATTGTGCAGTTTTGCGACAAACTTTGGAAGAAAGACAGCGCAATGCCCCTGCCTTGCGAGAGAGATAGCTGTCTCCATCAAGTCTACTCTAAATTTTATAATTCTCTTGAACTTTTCATCAGGCCAACTATCAAGTCCCTTAACTCCTGTAGGCGCTCCTTCAATAGGTATTGATGGCGCAGCAAATGGAATATTTAAAATATCAATTCCTTTGAAAGATCCTTTTTTGACATAAGCATCCATCTCTATTTCTGTAACTTTTAAGTGCTCAATCCCAGGAAAAGGAATAGGCTCATAAGTAATAGCAACATCAATTTCTCTAGAAAGAAGGGCCCTTTCTAATTTACCTGGAATTAATTCATGAAAGTCTAATTCCATCTCGGAGAATACTGGTTCAAAAACTTTAGCGAAGTATGTTGTGAACACTTCAAATGAGCCAATTCGTAAAATTTTACTACCGCTTTCATTTTCTTCAGATAATAAGTTCTCAAGACTTGAAATAAACGAGGGGATTTTCTTAGCAAATTCATGCCCCTTGTCAGTAAAAGAAATCCCTCTTCCCGACTGAGTAAAGAGCTTAAAGTTCAACTCAAACTCGAGTGTAGACATTGATTTTGAAAGGCCAGAATGAGAGATCCCAAGCAATTCAGACGCTTTTCTTATGTTTCCGGTTTGATAAATTGTAATAAATTGCTTCAGCCTATTGGTTTCCATATGGAACCAATAATTGAATATTAATCACTTTTAGTCAATAAGCCATAGTGATAGTTTCAATATTCATCACAAGGAGGAAATATGAAGATGACCATTTTAAAGATTGCTATAATTACGGCCCTTATTCCTGTAAATAGCGTTCACTCTCTAGAAATTGCCAAAAGAGATGGTGCTTCAGACACTTATAAAAGTTGCTCACTTACAGAAGACAGCAGAACACTATTTTTAAATAGAAATTTAAAAGAAACAACTCACTTAGAAGTCCCCGCAGAAGAAATATTATCTAAAAGTAATAATGCTCTTAATAATAGAGGTCCTATTCGCTACAGATGGTTAAGTAATCAGGAAAATTACTTTGTAAATGGAGAAAGATTCTACGCCTTTGGATATGAAACGATCAACAACGATTCTACAGCCTCAAAGGAGCTCATCACAATAATTGATGAAGTTTGTGAGAGAGACTTAAGAGAATTTAAAATATTTGGTAACTTTATATTTAATTTAAGAATAGGAAGTAAATTATTTAGGGATATTGTTAACATAGATCTTATTAGAGATCCTTTAAATAAATATCCCACTATTCGTGGAAGCTATTCTGTTCCCAGCTCTTTTACAGCTAAAGTTTTTGATTTGAAGTATGACAGTGGAAGCTTCTCATTTAAAATTAGAGTTCTTGAAGGGGATGATGATTATATAGCCTTATTCAAGGGAGATTTTACAGACACTAATAACCTAGAAGGTAGAGCGTTCATTCTCCCTGAAGGTAAAGAGCTTGGAAGTTTTAGCGGAGTGAGAAATTAAAATGGAAAATATTTATGAACATATTCTTTCTCATAAATCGATACGAAAGTATAAAGAGAAAGAAGTTTCTGATGAGATCCTAAATAAAGTAATCACAGCGGGAACAAGGGCCTCCTCTTCTGGTAATATGCAACCATACTCTATTATCATTACTAGAGACAAGAAGCAGAGGAAGAAGCTCTTCCCTCTGCATTTTGAACAAACAATGGTTCTCGAAGCCCCTGTACTTCTCACCTTCTGTGCTGACTTTAACAGAATGCGCATTTGGCTTAAACAAAGTGATGCTCCAGAAAACTTTGATAACTTTATGAGCTTTCTAATCGGAATGATTGATGCAACACTAGCGTCCCAAAATGTTGCTCTGGCGGCCGAGGCAGAAGGACTTGGCATTTGCTATATGGGAACCACTCTAGCTTCCAACGGAGAAATTTCAAAAGTATTAGAACTTCCTGAACACGTAGTTCCCGTTGTTGGTTTTTCCCTTGGTTATCCAGACGAAGAAGTCGCGGCGCGAGACCGACTCCCTCTTGAGGCAATTATACATCGAGAAAAATATCAAAACTATACAGAAGAGAACATACGAGAAATTTACAAGAAAAAAGAAGTGGATGGAATGAAGAGATACCTATCTCACCCTGATCTTAGGAAACTCATTGAAGAGTCTGATGTTTCAAATCTTGCACAAGTTTATACAAAGATAAAGTATACCAAAGAATCTCACCTTAAATACTCAGCTGATGTCTTAGAATGTTTAAAGAATCAAGGTTTTCTAAATAATATAAAGAGTGAAGATACAACAATCATACTCAAGCAGTAGTAGGAATTACTAATGATTTCTATAGGAGTTAGCTTAAAGCTAGCTCCTAACAGTAGTGCCTGGGCCCCGTAAGGAAGAAGTCCTTGTGTAATACATGAAAAGATATCTAGCAAACTCGCAGACCGCTTTGCGGAAATACTGCCCGCGATTGCCAACTTCTTTGCGATCGGACCGACAACAATAATTGAAACAGTATTATTAGCAACACAGAGATTTGTTAACGAGACCAAGAGAGATATACCTAATTGATCGGCAATATACTTATTCCACTTCCCAATTCTCATTGTCGCTCTTTGAATCCCTCTTGAAATGAACTCAAGCCCTCCACCGACTTTTATAAATTCAGAAAGCCCTCCAATTAATAGAGAAAGTAGAAATATTTCTTGCATACTACTAAAGCCTTTATAAATATCCTTTGTAAATGCTAAGAATGAATAATCACCAAGAAGCCCAATCCCTCCGGCCAAGAAAATTCCCGTAAGAAGAACAATAAAAACATTTACTCCTAAAATAGCGAGAATCAATATAGAAAAATAAGGAAGTGCCAGTAAGAGATCAAAAGATTTTACTTCTACAGCCTGTGGGGCTGGAGTAAGAAAAACTAGTAAGAAAATCGTAATTGCTGCTGTTACTAATGAAATTTTAAAATTTTCTTTGAACTTATCTTTCATATTACAACCCTGCGAGCGAGTCGCGGCAATTGTTGTATCAGAAATGATAGAGAGATTATCTCCAAACATTGCTCCCGAAAGAACTGCTCCGGCCATAACTGACATATCAATGCCCGTCTTGCTTGAAACTGCATACGCAATAGGAGCAACTGCTCCAATAGTTCCCATTGAAGTTCCCATTGCAGTAGCAATCACTCCGGATATGATAAAGAAGCCAGGGAGGAGAAAGCTTGAAGGAATGAGAGAAAGTCCTGCGTTTACCACAGCATCAACACCACCACTTGCACTAGCAACAGTAGAAAAGGCACCTGCAAGTAAGTAGATTAGACACATTGTTATAATATTTGAATGACCCATTCCTCGAACGAAGGTTTCAACAGATTCATTCATACGCATCTTGCTTAAAAAGAAGGCCAAGATGATAGCAGGAATAATCGCTATAGGAGCCGGCACCTGATAAAAAGCATAACTAGTACCAATAGATTCAAAGTAAATTCCACTACCAAGGAAAACTAAAACAAATAGTAGAAGTGGTAAAATAGATAATTTTTCAGTCTTTGCATTCACTCTTTATTTCTCTCTTATAGGCTTCATTAAGTATTTTCTGCTCTTCGCTTTTTCCATCAACTTATTATAGAAGTCTTCACCTCTAAGCAAGTCTTTCTCTAATATTGATTTATCAAATCTTAAATTATTCAATTCATCGGCAACGTGAAACTCAGAGGATATTTTTCTTTCTAATTCTTTTATATCTTTTTCAGTTTCTAGATTCTCTTCTCTCTGTCTAAAAACATCTAGCCCTAATTGGTGAGCAACTTTAAATCTATCTTCGTCTTTAAAAGAACTACACTGTCCTAGATAAGTGGCCCCTCGTCTCCCCTCATTAAAACCTCCATATCTTGTACAAAAGAGTTTCAATCCCTCATTTCGACCAGAGACATACTCTTTATTATCCGGTGCTTCAGTACATTTTAAAGCGTGCTGTAAAAAGTACGTACTTC
The DNA here is from genome assembly GCF_002753895.1 of Halobacteriovorax sp. JY17. NCBI lineage: Bacteria > Pseudomonadati > Bdellovibrionota > Bacteriovoracia > Bacteriovoracales > Halobacteriovoraceae > Halobacteriovorax > Halobacteriovorax sp. JY17. The sequence continues at coordinate 242,384 of NZ_NJER01000003.1, forward strand.
TCCTTCCTTCTTCACCGTCCTTCACTCCTTGATCATACCAATTTAAGGACGAGCAATCCTTCTTTGAAACACTAGAACAGGACTGGACGAGTAAAATCATCAGTAAAGATAAATATCTAAACATAGGGTCTCCAAAATTAAGAAATTTAGATACTTATCGGATTATTTCAACAAAACTAAACTAACTCTTTTGAAGTTTATCCTGAAGAGTTTTAACGGCTAAATCACTTGTCCAATCATTGCCAAGACACTTAAAGTCCGTGGAATCTGGATCAACATCTAGCCCCGAGAGATAGTCTCTATCACAGACAAAGAATTGCTTTCGATAAGGTAGAATAAACTCATCACTTTTTAGAAACTCTAAGGCCTCTTCCTTAGTTGAAAACCACTTCTTCCACTGAGCACTCCACCTTGGAGGATTTACAAGATCAGCTAACTCATAGGAGTCCTTTAAATCTTTCCAAGAATTATAACCAGCACTCTCAGCGATAATCTTAAATGCTTCTTTAAGGGCTATCTCTTCCCCTTTAGACTTCTTCGCTTTTTGTAATAGCTTTGCTTTAATTTTTAATGAATCTACACTGGACTTTGACATTACACTTTCTCCTCTGGTTATTGTTACCTTGTCCGTTATTGGTAACCAAAAGATTAAATGTAAAAAATTTGAATTGAAGTGAGGTACTCTTTTTAACGGTTAGGCGTCTTCAAAGCCTAAACCAACTATAACCTAAACAGATAGTTGATTCAAGCCCGAATTTATAACTACTACGAATCAGATTTTTCAAAACTTACAAGGTTCTTAAATCCACCCCACATCATTCTCTTTCCGTCGAATGGCATCTCTTCATTTTCCATGTCCAACATTCTCTTATCACTCATAACCTTTTCAAGAACTTCATCTCTGTGCTCTCTTGATTCGTAAGTAATCCAAGAAAAGACAACTACCTCATCTTTCTCTAAGTTAACACTTTGTGGAAAAGAAGTTTCCTCACCTGATTCCACATCGTCAGAAACACTTTCAATATATGAAAGAGCTCCATACTCCATCCAAATCTTTCCGGCCTTCTCAGATATTTTTCTGTAGGCTTCTATATTCTTACTTGGAACAGGGGCAACAAACCCATCAACATAATTTCCCATTACTTCTTTCCTTTCTTATTTAAAAGATATTCTAAACTTCCCTCTGTGACGGAGAAGAAATAGTCTTGATTTAATGCCTTTTTAGTATTGTTTTGACCAAAGATAAAGCAAAATGATTTATCATTCTTCTCTAGCAGGTAATTCATTGTGATCACTCCAGGCTCACTTCCACCTTTGTAGCCTGCATATGTTGCTCCATCCTTAGAAACAAAGGGAGTGTTATAAGCAAGAATTTTTCTAACTTCCTCACTCTCTCTCTTATTTAAGACTTCAAATAAATTACACATTTCATTTGCGCTAGAGAACCATTCAATTTTATCAATATAAAGAGGGTTATTCCCCCATTTTTGAATAGCTTTAATAAATTCCTCATAAGGTTTATTAGATAAGCTCTTTAACATTTCCAACTTTTCTTCTCGAGAAGATGATTCATACTTCTTCGCATCTGCAGGTTTAAAGAAAGCGCGTGTTCTAAACATTTCCATCGTTGAAAGAAAAGGGGAATTACCACTATGAACAACTCCTAAGCGCTTTAATAATTTCTCAACAACTTCTCTTCCAACAAATTGAAGAAGGTGGTCTGTTGCCGTATTATCAGAAATCTCTATCATTTTCCTAGCAAAGAAAAATAATGTCCGCTTTTCGCCGGCCTTTAGATTTTGCATTTCCCCAGATGGAAGAGACTTAAACTCCTCTTTAATCTCTAAGAGATCGTCCCAGCTTGCTTCTCCCTTGGAAATTTTCTCATCTAAGGCGAGGAGGATATAGAGCTTAAAAGCAGACCCAAGAGCAAAGGGTTGATTTAAATTTCTTGAAATTATCTCTTTTCCACCTAACTCTTTAAATAAGATCTGCGTATCTCCAGGCATATTTTCAAGTAGCTTCTTTAACTGAGTAGTGCTTTCTATTTTAACTTTTGGAAGATTAACACCCTTATAAAGTAGTCCTATTATTTTATAATTCTTAGGATCTATACTGATTGTAAATTTAAGATCAGATCTATGCATTGTTATGAAAGTTCCAGAAAACTCATCTATAACACTTAAATCAACGCTCTTACACTCACCGTGCTCTTTTAAAATATTAGAAAAAATAGACTTAACCGTTTCCTCGGAAACGGCCTCTATGAAAGATTTATCAAAATTCTTCTCATAGTTTAGCTCTGCACCTTTCTTTAAAGAAGAGCAGACATAATCAACTTTCTCTTCAAGCTTTCTAGAGCTTGTTTCAACATTATCTACCCAAAGGCCTGTAATTTCTTTTTTTCCATTAATAAAGAGCTTTAATCGAATCATAGCTCTTTCAGACTGAAGATTTACAAAGAAACTCTTATCACTATCTTTTTCAAAGCGAGAGCTTTTGCATTTTCCAAAACGCTTTCTAAGTCCTTTAAAGAAAGTATTATTTTTTTCAACATCAATAGTTTCTCTAAAGTAGTTCGAGAAATACTTTGAGTATTCCACCTTAGGAAGATCTTCATTTAAATTTCCACAAAGAAGTGTTGAAATCTCGCTCGAAGCGAAGACCTGAATTCTTAGTAAAACTACTATTAGTAAAATCATGACTTTCACAATTGCTCCTTCACTGCTTCACTTAGTCTTAATAATGCTACAGGCATAGGAAGCTTATCCCAATCAAGCCCCAGTTCTTTTTTTAAGTATTCATTTGCAACTTCTTCCATTGCCTCATTTTTTTCTTCTCTTATTTTCAAAGTCTTTAAGTCCGAAGCACAATCGCTTCCCTCGCTCGCACCAGGAGATCTTGCATTAAAACCTAGGCAACCATAAGGTTTCCATTCTGGCGCGATAGAGCACCCCTTTGGTCCCTTATTATAAAAAGGACACGTATAAGTTCTTCTAAAAGAACTTCCAAATCCTGTCTGGATTTCATAATCTAGTCTATTATTTCTTACGACTTCTTTAAGTTCTGTAATAAGCTCTTCATTCCATCTGTTTTCATTATTCAAATACAGATAAAGCTCCAAGGTTTGAATAGCATCTGTTTGCATAGAATTTGATACAAATGTGCAACAAAGCCCTGAGCATGAAAAACAATTTACACCTTCTTTAAGAAGACTCTTCATATTTTCATTCAGCACGGCTCTCCTCTCTTGAGAGCCTGCAATGTCACCTCTACTTAAGAGGTTATTGTATAATTTTTCTGCTTTTTCATTCATGGGAGAGATTTATCTAAATAATGATGATATGTTAACTATTATCGATCAAAATGAAGATATTATAGAGACCAATAGCTCAATATTATTGAATAGTTACAGGTAGTTAATTAGATGAGTATAAAAGAAATTGTTTTTAGCATGCTTGCAGTAATGATAATCGTTTTCGCAGTTTTTCCTTTCTATAGAAAGAGAGAAGTGAAGACTAATAATTTAGAGGTTAAGTACTTTGATGCTCTCAAAGAAAATGCTTCAAATGTTGATGACCTTGGATTGAAATACTACTTAAATTTAGGAATGAATCAAGAGAGTGCTTTGAAATCAATTGAAAGCGATAAGGCCCACACCAGAGTGTAGGCCGTTTCATTTATTTCGCGCTTAGCTTTACTGTTAAATTTACATCATCATGAATTAGTTTATCTCCAAGATCTTGAAAGAAAGACCCTGATTTGTATTTAATATCATAGTGAGCTCTATTGAACTTAATTTCTGCTGTTGCATTAGCTGTCTTATCTTTACGCTCTACATTTGCTTTAAACATAATTGGCTTTGTAATCCCTTTAATTGTTAGATCTCCCTCAACATCAAAGTGCCCACCTTTACCAAGTCTTGCTGACTTAATAACAAGCTTCGCTGTTTTAAATTTAGATGTTGAAAAGAAATCATCACTATTAAGATGATTTACTAATTTCTTATTGTATTCAGGGTTATCGATATCTTCACAAGTGATACTTGTCATATCAATTACAAATTCTCCTCCAACTAAATCTCCTGATTTAAAATTAAGGCTACCTGACTTAATAGAAACTTTTCCATTGTGTGCCCCTGTAACTTTTGTAGCTTTCCAGTCAAGCGTTGAAGTTTTTGTATCTACCTTTAAATTTTGATCTGCTGCAAATACAGAGAATGTACATAGAGCAAGAATTAGAGTCATAATTTTTTTCATTTTTTTCTCCTTAAAAAATATTTCAAAATTCTAGATTTATTTTTAATGGAGAACAAGCCTTTTAGAATAAGTTTGCAAAGACATGACAAAAACCTCAAATAAATAGAAAATTTAAATTTAATTGGTATAATTAGAGTGTTCGTAATATGAGGAACTTATGCAAACTCTCCTATGTTATTTAGTATTTCTCCTATTAAAAATCGTTAAGCTCACCTACCGATTTGAATATAGAGACGAATATGTAATTAATGACGCAACGAAGGGAAGCTCTTACATCCTTGCAATTTGGCATCAGAATATTTTGTCCTCGATCTTGGCCCACACAAATAGAAGATTCTCTATGATTATCAGCCCATCAAAAGATGGTGAATATGTAGCTAAAGTCTGTGAACTCTTTGGTCATGAACCTATAAGAGGTAGTTCATCCAAAGGTGGAGTTAGGGCGCTTATCAATTCAATTCGATCTTTAAAGGCAGGAATCCCTAGTGCTGTCGCTATCGATGGTCCACGGGGCCCTCTCTACAATATAAAACCGGGTGTATTTGAAATGGCCAAAAAGGCTCAAGTTCCAATTATCCCCATGACAGTAAGTCCTGCAAAATTTTGGACTTTCAATAAGGCCTGGGACAAATTCAGGTTACCGAAGCCATTTACAAAAATAATTATTCACTATGGCAAACCAATCTTTATAAGTGAATCAATGACTAAAGAAGATATAGCAACCTATACCAATAAACTTAGCCTTGACCTTGTAAACACAGAGGAAAAGTTGTCACCAACTTTGCTTCGATGACAGTGATGGAGTATTCTTAAAGAATGGAAGATTTAAAAGAAAAATTAAAGACTGAGATTGAAAAAGCAAAATGGCTTTTACTAGAAGAGCACCACAAAAGAGATGCCTTACTTATTGTTGACCTAGAACTCAATCTAGTCGAAGTAGCAGCATCAGTTGCACTTGATGATGTAATGAATGTAAAAGAATGGCTTACAACAGAGAAATTAATTCGACCAACTGAAGAGATGATTCAATCGTGGGAAGAAAATCCTGAACTCGATTTTAACTTTCTCATTATTCAACCCTATGTGATAGCCCAAGAAATAAAGGAATAAAAATGAAGAATCTATTACTAATTCTATTAACAGCTACTCTTGTAACTTCTTGTATAGATACAACAGAACCAATGGGACTTGGGATTTCTGTAAAGAAACTAGGAAAAGTTAGCGGGTTTGCATTAAAAGAATGTTATGAGAAAAATTGTGTAAATTCACAAAGAGAAATTACTGATGAAAAACAATTTATCGAACCGATTAAAATTGTTGCGACCAAAGATATTGCCTATGAAAAAATAATGAAAATCATTCTAAAAGAAGAAGGTATAAACATTGCTAATAGCACTTCAAACTACATAAGAGCGAAACAAGTTCTCTATGGAAAATTAGTCACTGATATTGAATTCTTCTTTGGTCAAAATAAGAAAGTTCAAATGCGTGCTGAAATGAGAGGCGTTCCATACGACCTAGGAAATAGTCGAAGAGTTCTTGAAAGTATTCGATTTAAATTTCATCAAAACGATTATTAGTCAGCAATTTTTTCGAAGCAGTCACTATCTAAGAACTGCTTCGAATATTTCTCATAGCTCTTAAAATGTTCTCCATATAATACTAATTCATCTGCTGTTAATTTTCTTTTTACAACGGCCGGCGAACCTATAATAAAACTTCCAGCGGGATACTTCTTCCCTGGAGGAACAACTGAGCCTGCCGCAACAAGAGAGTTTTCTCCAATTACTGCTCCATCTAAAATTGTCGCCCCCATTCCAATCAAGCAATTGTCTTCAATCGTACAAGCGTGCAGAACAACACTATGACCAACACTAACACCATTTCCAATTATAAGAGGAAGATCCTCCGTCACATGCAACATAGAGAGGTCTTGAATATTGGTAGACTCTCCAATATGAATTTCTTGAACGTCGCCACGTACAACAGTTCTAAACCATATACTAGACTTTGCACCAATCCATACCTTTCCAATAATATCAGCGGAAGGTGCGATGAATACATCAGTTGCAATTGAAGGAGAGATTGAATCAAATTTATAGATAGCCATATTTAAGACCAAAAAAAAGCGGCCAATAAGCCGCTAAGAGTTTTACTTCTTCTCTCCCCAAGGGAGTTTAGAAATATAGGCAGCAAGATCTTTAAAGTCTTGAGCTTCAAGTTTCTTTAGGTATGGCTCCATCACTTTATTTACTCTAGCGCCACTTTTCATATCAACTAATTGCTTTTCAATGTACCAATCAAGTTGACCACCGATATGTGGAGCTTTTTGAGACTTCTTTCCTTCACCTCTTTTTCCGTGGCAAACAACACAAGTCTTATAAACTTCACTTCCATGAACGAGTTGAGGAGTATCAAGAACAACAAGTGGTCCCTCTTCAACAACTTCTTCAACTTCTTTTACTGGATGTAAAAGGGCCAAGCGTTTTTCTTCTAATTCTTTTAAAGTCTTTAAGTGTTCTGCATAAGCAAGCTCTTGCTTCTTAAGATCAAAAGGTTCGTTTGAAACTTTTTCAGATTTAAATGTATTTAAATTCGCTGCTACTATAAGAGCAATTAAAACTACGGCGAAAGTCACCAACCTAGTCATGTGATCTCCAGACTTAATTATATTTCAAAATTGGTTTGATAAGTGATGAAAGTATATATTATCACACAACTATTGGCAATTATTACGCGCCTAGACGAAGCAATTTTTCAACGAGTTCTCAAGTTCTTCAAAGCTATCAACAACTGTTATCAATTTCAAATGCTCATCAGAAAGAAAACCTTCTTTATTGATATGCTCAAAATGCCTCACAAGATGGTCAAAGAAACCATTGAAGTTTAGTAGGAAACAAGGCTTCTGGTGGTACTTTAGCTGCGCCCAAGTGAGAATTTCACATAATTCATCGAGTGTTCCAAATCCACCTGGCATGGCGACGAATGCATCTGACCAGTCATACATAATTTGCTTTCTAACATGCATTGAGTCAACAACTTCAAACTTCGTGAGACCAGAATGGGCCACTTCCCACTCAACTAGAGACTTGGGCATAACTCCCCAAACTTCTCCTCCAGCACCTAGGACTTCGTCGGCCATGGCTCCCATCACTCCAATCGAGGCGCCGCCGTAAACAAGCCCTAAATTATTATCCGTTAATGTTGTTCCCATCTTCTGGGCCATAGACTTATAGCCTTCACCCCTTCCAGCACTTGAACCACAAAATACACATATCTTTTTCATAGAAACCTTTAAATTTTTGCCAAGTCTTCTCTTTTTAATTGATGCTCCTTAAGAGATTTTTCAAAGTAAAAGAAGTACTCCGTATTTCCAGTTTTACCAGTAATTGGAGAAACCGTTGCGTTCTTAATAGCATAATTTCTCTCTAGACACCAATCGTAGAGAGACTCTAGCGAGCTCAGTTTTGCTTTCTCGTCCTTAACGATTCCACCTTTACCAATATTTTCTTTTCCAACTTCAAACTGTGGCTTAACCAAAGCAATGACTTTTCCAGTATCTTTAACTAAAGAAAAAATTGTATCAAGAGTAAGCTTCAAAGAAATATAGGATAAGTCCACGACTGCGAGATCCACTTTTTCATCAAGAATTAATTCATAGCGAATATTGATTCCTTCCATATTCACAACTCTTGAATCATCAAGAAGTGAGGAGGCAAGTTGACCATGTCCAACATCAATTGCGTAAACTTTTGATGCTCCATTTTTTAAAATAAAATCAGTGAAGCCACCAGTACAGGCTCCGACATCAGCAACTATCATATCAGTAGGGTCAACACCAAAGAACTTCAAAGCCCCTTCAATTTTATGAGCACCTCTTCCTACGAATATATTTTCTTTTCTAACTTCTAGGCCTTCTCCGTCTACTGGAAATGAAGGCTTCTTAACTTGAATGCCTTTATAGAAGACGACCCCCTCTTTAATAAGTAAAGAGGCCTGCGACCTAGTTGATGCCATATTTAGAGAGACGAGTATTTTATCGGCGCGGTCTTTCATTAGAGTAGTGTTGGAACAATTTTAATAATAACTTCTTGTCCTGACTTATCATCAAAGACCAGAACTTTTTCAGAGTCTAGTGGTATAGTGAAATCATTCTCTGTAATACTTTTTAAAACACTTCCCTGGGCATTATAAATCTTCCCCGTGAGAGCAATTAAAGGACTTGGACCGTAGTCATTCAAGTTTTGAACAAAAAAGGCCTTAAACTCGACACCGACGCCATTTTTCATTGTAACAAAGAAACTCTCTCCGTTTTCAAGTTCTTTAATCTCATGAACTTCACTGACAAGAATATGTCCTTCATTTGCACTAAGGGCCTTCTTATGAATAATTCCAAGATTTAAAATAATTGTCGCCTGACTTGAAAAACAGATCATGAAAGCGACAATACACAGAAAAATCTTTTGAGATCTTTTATTTTGCATAGAGCTAGTCTATTATCAATTTGTTAAAAACTCAAAAATATAAATGATGAAAGAGCTAAAACTACAAAAAATCTGGTTATTCATAGGACTTAGCTATATTGCTGGTATTTTCTATCTATGCCTAAGAAGATCCGCCCCATCAACTCCCCCTTTTGAACACTTTGATAAAATTCTCCACTTTAGTGCCTACTTCTTCTTAATGAGCTACTTCACTCTTATCTTGAAAAAATCTTCTTATAAAAAGGTATTTATTTTATTTGTAATAATGGGCATTCTCATTGAATTTCTTCAACTGATGACAGGCTATAGATCTTTTGAACTCTTAGACATTCTTGCCAACACGACAGGCCTTATCGTTGGTCTCTTCACTTTTGGAAAGTATCTCTCAAATATTTTAGTTCACATTGAAAATATCCTAAAGCTCAAAGACTCCTGAAAATATTTTTAAAGCTTTTCCACAGAGATACACCTTTTCATTTTCAAAGATTATTTGTAACTCTCCACCAGGAACTTCTATATCGATTACATCCACTGACTTGTGTAATTTTCTATAGGCAAAAGCGCAAGCAACAGCGCCTGTACCACAAGCAAGGGTCTCCCCTTCTACTCCTCTCTCATAGGTTCTCACTTTCAATTTTCCATCAGCTATCACTTGGACAAAGTTCGCATTACAGCCTTCAGTGAATCTCTCGTCGTAGCGAACCTTACTTCCCCATTCTTCTAATGGAACTTCTGATACTGAATTTACAAAGTAAACAGCGTGAGGAACACCTGTATTCATATAGAATGAATTTTCATTAGGTATAATATCAGAAACATCGATTGCTCCAACTTCATCAAGCCTCGACATCTCAAGTTTTATATCTCCACTCTTTAAGACTTCACTTGAGTAAATCCCGTCACGTGTCTTAAAGGTAAACTCAACTTTATCAAATTGAATTTTCTTAGCAAAACTAGTCAGTGCCCTTGCACCGTTCCCGCACATTCCAACTTCGCCCCCATCTGCATTTAGATAGACCATTTCAAAGTCGTATTCTTCACTTGTATTAAAGAAGAGTACCCCATCGGCCCCAACGCCAAAGCGTCTATCGCATAACCTCTGCCAAAGCTTAGAGTCCTTAGGGTCAAAAGAATTTGTTCGATTATCAAGAACGATAAAGTCATTTCCTGTCCCACAATACTTATCAAACGAAATTTTAGCGCTCATAGTCATCCTTTTTGGCCATTTTGAGAATTTACATTATAGACACTTCGACTTATATTATAAAGCCAAACAACCAATATGAGGAGCATTAGCTCAGTTGGTTAGAGCCCCCGGCTCATAACCGGGTGGTCACAAGTTCAAATCTTGTATGCTCCACCATAAAAACCTGTTTAGGGCCCTGGCCTTAGACAGGTTTTTTTCGTTTGGGACACTAAATTGGTACTAGTGAACGCCACAAAGTGGTGGTCACACTGGATCGAGAGAACGCTTGATAAGCGTTCGGATCGTGACAGCAAATCTTGTATGCTCCACCATGATTTTAAAGCCTCAGTTTTTAGCTGGGGCTTTTTTAATTCTACTTCTCTCTTTAAGTATATCAAAAGAAGAATATTTAAATTAGGTCTCTAAAATATTTTGGGATGTTGAAATTTTTTATATCTTCAGTTATGAAAAACTTATCTTGAGAGTTAAATACAGTCGCAGTAAGGTTTTTATTATTTTGAGGCTCAGAATCTTTTGGGTTACTTGATCTAGAATCGACAAATATTAAGGGCATCGATAGATCAGAGATTGATTCCTTGAGAACCATAATTTTGAAACTTAGACTGTAGGGTGGAATATAAAGTATAAAATCCTTTCTATATTCTTCTGGCAAAGCCCCAGAAAAGCACAGTCCATATTTACAAGCACTTTCTTGTTCTCGTCTGTAAAGTTTTAAGAGATTATTTTTTGAAGCTTCAACATCATCAATCCAAATATATTCAATATAATTTTTTGGAAAAAGTATAAATTCTGCACTAGTTCCTTGTCCCTTGTGACTACGAGGCCCATGGAGATTAAAACCTTTGTCTAACAAAGCTTGTCTTTGTGGAAAAGATTTATCTACAAGAGTAAAATAGTGATTGAGTACCATTGTTATACTTTATCCTAATATATTAAGACGCCTTTTTTAGTGCCTTTATATAGTCGGGATGATTTTTAAGACCTTGAGGAATCAAAAGTTTTTCTAGAGTTAAAGGAAATATCGCACATAACTTGATAGCGACATTTACACCTATCTCTCTTTTTCCATTCTCTATAGCTGAGATATTATTCTGAGTCGTTCCAATTAGCTCTGCAAGAGCAGTTTGAGAGAGCTCAAAAGACTCACGATATCTTTTCAAGATATCTCCTGCTGATTCCTTTTTGATCTTTCTCTTAATGACGTCTTTTGCATTTTTCATAATAAACCTCTAACTATAATCATGCTCAGGAGTTATTCTCACAATAGCAATTTCAATTTTTCCTTCGTTGTACCTATATATAAGTCTTCCTGATTTTGAAAATGAGCAAGATTTATGGTTTGACCATTTTTTATCTCTAACAAGATCATGATCCTTTATATCGTAAGAAACATAATCACTAAATACATCTGGCCCATGCTCTTCCATTGCTTCGATAATATCTACAATAATATCATTTTGAGCATCTGTTATTGCACCACTATCAAGTAGCTCTATATATTCTTTTTCACACTTCTTTGTGATTACTACCTTCCATTTCATCAACTTATTATATATCAAAGTCGAGATAATATCAACAACGATATACTTATTGTAAACTCATAACCTAACTGCTTCCTCACTAACTTTTCTTATGTTTATAAGTAGTCAAAAATACATTCAGCGAGATTCAAAAATACAGATCAAACTGACTGAGGAAAATAACCAAACCACAGAGTTTCATTAATAATATTAGCGAATTGTAAGTGAGGAGGAAAAATTCGCGTAAGCAACTGAATGGACCACCATAAAAACCTGTTTAGGGCTTTGGCCTTAGACAGGTTTTTTACGTTTGGGACACTAAATTGGGTTCTACGGTTATCCTCGGGCGGCAGTGGAAAGAGTTCAAAACACCTTCGATCAAGATTATATACTTAGTTGAATTAAGTACCTAAGCAGCTACATCATAATCTGCAAACATAATCGATGCAGGGTGAACGGATAGAGCCTCAGCTAAAACAATTGTTCGTTCTTTACCTAGCTTTACTCTTCCATTTTCTATAGCACTAATATTGGTCTGTGAAATTCCTGTCTCAGAGGCAAGGTCTAACTGCGACCAGCCCTTCAAATTTCTAAGCTCACGAATCATTTCACCAGGAGTAATCAAAATAGACTCACCGGCACCAACCAAATCTAATCTATCTACTTTCATCTTATTACCTCCTCATATTTATGAGTAGTAACACTCACAACAATTATTTCTTTTACCATTTTATCCTCAGTGTAGATTACTCTATACTGAATATTTAATCTTGATGCTCTACATTCACGTAGCTTTCCCTTCAAGGCCTTATCTTTAAAACCGGCGAAGTTTATTAAGTTTTCTGAACCACCATTTTGAACAGCAGAAATCCAAGCTTTATACTTTCTTTGAATCTCAACAGGGATCTTTTTTAAACTTTTACGAACATCTTTTGTTTCTAGAACTTTATACATCAAATCTAGTATATATTATATATAATATATATCAAGCTAATTATATGTATTAAATGATTAGATGTAGAATAAATATGAAACTATAACCTAAAGTGTTTCCTCACCAACCTTTTCTAAAGTTATAACTTACTAAAAATGCGTTATAGCCTTTCAATTTATTGAAAATAATATCACTGAAGAAAATAGCCTAATCAAAGAAAAATCAGAATTAAATTAATAGCTTACGACTGAGGAAAAAAAGTTCGTTTATATGATCGAATGGACTACCAGTTATTAAAAAGCCTTCTTTTAATCGAGAAGGCTTTTTAATTTTAAGACTATACTTTGTATTTTGCTTATTAAGCGGCTAGATCGCGTGCATTTTTTAGTTCCCATTTTGCTTGCATGGTTACCCAAAGTTCAGCACTTATACCAAAGACCCTCTCAAGATCTAATGCAAACTTAGCACTCATCCCTCGTTTATTGTTACAGATTTCAGAGATTTTTCTCTCGGCACAACCAATCTCCTGCGCTAACCACTTTTGTGTTAAACCACGCTCTTCGAGGATCATCGTTTTAAGAAATTCTCCTGCTGAATGTCTTACTTTAATTTCAATCATGATAATCTCCTATTTCAACATCGATGAATTCACCTTTTGAGTATTTAAAAATAATACACCAAGGCTTTTCAATAGTTAATGACCAATATTCTTTCAGGCTCCCTTTCAGCTTATGTAGTTTTAAGGAAGGTGGTTCACAGATCTTCTTTAAATCTTCAATTCCAGTCACATCACTTAAGGCCATTAATAAGAAGATTGCTCTTTTATTTAGTTTTTCAGGAAACTTTTTTGAAGTTCCCTTGTTCACCATATCCCTAGTAATTTTTCCATTGATCGACTTAATCATATTTACAAATTACCACATTCTGTAAACATGTCAACAAAGGTTAAAAAAATCATAACCTAACTGTTTCCTCACTAGTTATTTATTGCTCCTAAATTACTAAAAATACACTTATTGGTTTCAAGAAATATAGATCAACATCACTGAGGAAAATAACCAAAGAGAGGATTTACATGCATTATTTTAGATACTTAAGAGTGAGAAAAAAGTTCGTGAATGGATCTCCATTTAAAAAGCCTTCTTAACTGAAGGCTTTTTTGTTCAATAACTTTATACATCATACTTAACATATATCAAATGTGATCAAACTTGGTTTCTTTATTGAATAAAACATCTAATCTAGAATATATCCATTAGCGCACTCAGGCCAACCTAATTGCCCGTTTGAACAGCCAAGACGATTTGAAGCATTGCGATCATTTTCGACATCACTCCAACAGTCATAGGTGAGAGTTGGCGCCATATTATGATAACTAAAATACTTACAAACTTTCTCGTTAGGAAAACACACTGTCACTACATTAGAACCAATAAATGTCTCTCTACAAATATCTTCAGCAAAAGAATTCTTAGCAACTAGTACTAGAATTGAAATAAAAAGGACTTTTATCATTATGACTCCGAGTGATTATCAACACGTTTAATAGCCATTAATCAAACTCGTAAGATTTAGTCAATATTAAATAAATAAAGCATACAAAAAGCCTTCTACTTAGGAGGATTCTTTGTTTATATAGATTAGACTGAATAAGATTTTAAAACTTTATCTCCATACTTAATCCATGCATCATGATTAAAAAGAGGAAGTTGTAGGCCTTCTTTCAGACGAGACTTAATGAGAGCTCCCGTAACTAAGTCTCTCAAATCCATAATCTTCATCCAGCTTTCTAATTCATCTACATTATAGCCTGATGATTCTTCATATTTTTTAATAAATAATTTTATTAACTCTGTTTTTTTATACCTTCTCAATTGTTCACAGAAAGTAGCAACATCAATCATGGGGCTTCCAATCACAGACTCTTCAAAGTCTATAAATAAAAGCTGCTCCTTCTCAAGCAGGATGTTGCCTACATTCAAATCACCATGAAGAAAGGAAACCTTCCTGCATTTTAAATTAATCCTATCTTTAGTTATTTTAACAGCATCAATAACTCTTTGATCCTTGGTTTCAATTGACCATTCAGACATCAATTCAAAAAGTTTATCGATTGATACATCTGGAAGATGCGCTGACTCGATTGGATTAGCTAATGACTTTCGATGCAAGCTTCCCAACTCAAAAGCTAGCTTATATATATTGGTCTCATCTAAATTCCCCTTTAACGTTATAGCATTTACTTTTTGAGTTAATATAACGGAGATATTATTAATAACACCGATTGCAATGACATCAGGGCAAGGTACACCTAAATCTTTAAGGTATTTAATTGATACCTCTTCACGTTTTGGCAGATCTCCAAAAATTGTCCACCATGAGAAATTTCCCTTATATGCTCTTAAAAAATATTGACCAACAACATCTTTCCCATTGAGAAGATAGATAAATTCAGCTTCATGTTGAAAGCTGTCGACACACTCTCTTTTAATTGAATCAAAACCGATATTATCAAGACTTTCCTTTAGAAATTTTTTAATTTCTTCTGTTTTAAGTTTAAGTGATTTGTCCATAACTATAACCTAAGTTGTTCCTTCAATATGAAAAGAGCCGTACCAAGTAATTACTATTGCACTAATCTTTTTCAAGATTCTTAATTTAAAGTACCGAAAAATACTATACTTTTCAAACAAAACATAATCTAACTGTTTCCTTGTGAGTAACTTAAAACTAACATAAAGATTCTTTCCATAATTTTTAATTATTATACCCATAAAATCCAATCATTAGTATTATGGTTACAGTATTGTTAGAAATGCCCCAACAATGAGTCGGGAGGGACAACATGAAAGCATTATTTTTAGGTTTAGCACTTTTATCACAGCCAATTTTAGCGAGTAATGAAAATGCTCAAATTCAAGTATTAGAATGTCAGGGGGACAGTTCCCACACTAGAATGAGTATAGTCCTAGATTCTTCGCCATATGAAGAAGGTAGTGGCTACAGTAACCCAATAAGTGCGAGACTACAGCATCACTTTACAAGTATTCCTAAGATGGTTTGTACTGGATTTGTTTTTGAGAATGATTTCAGCAGAATGAGATGTGCAGGTTACTACTCATGGGGAGATACTCTTTCAGAAATAACCGTAACAAATGAAAACGAAAAATTAACAGGGAATTGGACAACTATTCATGGAGTTGAATCGACAATGGATTGTGACCTATCACCAAAAGAATGACAAAATTAGAGAAATCTCACTTTTTATGCTATCTAAAGCTATGGGAAATAAAAAAGAGCATACACATTCAATAGGCTTAAATGGGAAGAAATATACATGGGTAGTTAAAACGATCTGGGAACTATCTAAAGATTTAGAACCTTTCGATTTTAAAGTCTCTAACTTCAGTGGATTTAATGAAGATTGTTGGTTTGGAGATAGATTCAAACCAACAATTAATAAAGTTCTTGAACATTATCAAAAAATTCAAAATGCCAACTTTGATTTTCCAATTATCCTCGGGGAAGACGGTAGAATCATGGATGGTATTCACCGCATTTGTAAGGCCCATCTTGAAGGAAAAAAAACTATTAAGGCTGTGCAATTTATCAAAGATCCGGGGCCTGATTCTATTGAAGACCTCTAAGCTTTAATTTACTCTTGACCTTGGATCATACTCTAGGCCTTAAACTTCCTACAAAGGAGTTTATATGAAAGGTATTATTATTGCTCACCCATGGAAAGAAAGCTTTAATCACGCTATTTTTGAAAAGATCAGTCGTAAATTAGAGGACCAAAATAAAAACTTTATTAGTATTGATCTCTATGAAAATGACTTCTCTCCAGCGCTAAGTGTTCAAGAGCTTTCGAAATTTAAAGACGGACTTCCACTAGATTTAAAAGTCATCGAATATCAAGCAATACTTAAACAAGTAAGTGAGCTAATCATCATATTTCCAATATGGTGGTACTCAATGCCTGCAATTCTTAAGGGATTCTTTGACAAGGTTTTACTTAAAAATTTTGCTTACACTGAATCACCGAGAGGCCTGATTGGACAGCTCACTCATATTTCGAAAGTCACAATTATTACAACCTCTGAAGGTCCGACCTGGTATATAAAATATTTCAAAGGAAATTTTGTTAAAACCGTTTTAATAGGTGGGATTCTTAAAGACATTGGAATAAAGAATACAAAGTGGATAAACTTTCCTAATATTAAGAAAATCTCTAAAGAAAAGAGAGTAAAGTTTCTTGAGGATTTAAATGTATAGAATCAAAGAATTCGCTGAAAAGTTAAATATTAAAACAGATACGATTAGATATTATGAGAAGATTAACTTAACCAAGTCTCCCGACCGTTCTCTAAATGGCTATAGGAAATACTCAGAAAAAGACCTTCACATCTATCAATTCATACTTAGATGTAAGCAATTTGGCTTTACACTGAAAGAGATCAAGCCTCTATTAGATTTCATACTTAGCAATAAGGGAAAAAGCACCGATCTAAAGCCTTTTCTTGATAAGAAGATCATCGAAATTCAAAAGAAGGAAAGAGAACTAAGAAAACTTAAGTCCCAAATAAAGACAATCCTAGAAAGTTGCACAAGGAATGACTGCAGCTTACTAGATTACTTATAATCACACCCTTATTTTTAAATATATGAACGATTATTAAAGATTTCTTGTACAATAGAAAGAATAATCATGTACCCTATCATTACGTCTAACTAATAGGACCTATATGAAAAAGAAGAATTCATTCTTTTGTCCACTCCCTTGGGTACATCTTTCACTTGAACCAGGAGGGAAAGTCTATAGTTGCTGTAACACCTCCTCTCACAAAGAGATTGGTGATATTAAGAATGAGAGCTTTGCTGAAATTTTAAATTCTCCATCCAATAGAATTATTCAGGATCAATTTGCTAAAGAATCTATCCCTAAACAATGTCAACTATGTGTAGACGCCGAATCTCTTGGACAAATAAGCCTCAGAGAGTCTTCCCTTAGAAGATTTCCTGACATTAATAAAGACTCAGAACCGTCTTTAAAATACTTATCTTTAAGACTAGATAATATTTGCAATTTAAAGTGCCGAACTTGCGGACCACAACTTAGTACCTCTTGGTACAATGATGCTCAAATCATGGGTGAATCAATTCCTTCAGGAATAGTTAATTCCTTCAAAAATGAAGATCACTTTTCCAATTTTTTAAATAATATTCCACCTTCTCTAGAAGTTCTCTACTTCGCAGGAGGAGAACCATTTCTATCACCCAAATTCTATAAAGTTTTAGAGAAATTATTAGAAAACGGACAATCACAAGTTGAAATTCTAATTAATACAAATCTAACTAAGCTAGATATTAACGGTAAGGATACCCTAAAGATTTTGAGTTTTTTTGAAAATGTTAGTTTAGATTTAAGCATAGATGGAATAGAAGAGGTTGGAGAATATGTTAGAAAAGGAATGTCCTGGATAGAAACAAAATCTCTTATTAACAAAATAGCCTCCGACTATCCAACTATTCATTTAAAAATTTTCCCTACTATATCTATTTTTAATATTCATCATCTACCTAATTTAATTTCATATTTCTTAGATAATGATATTTTGAGACCATCGGATATTAGGATAAATCCCCTTACTCTCCCAGAGTATCTTTGTATTTCAAACCTACCCATGGATCAGAAAGTAATAATAAAGAATATTGTCAGGCAATTTTCAAAATCTCTAATGCTGAAGCATGACCTTAATGATTTAACGGGACTCTTAATTCAACTAAATGGTGTTCTAGAACAACTTTCTTTAGAGTCAAATGATGTATTCTTTGAAAACTTCATCAATATTACATCACAGCTTGATAGAATAAGAGATGAAGATATTAAAACTATTGTTCCGGAACTAAGAAAATATTTTCCTTAAAAGTATTTTCCTTGCTCACCATCTCTAACCATATCTAATGTTGAGCAATGCAACCCTCCTCCAAAAAGCCTTGAATGCCTCAATTTTACAGTATGAACATTAAACCCATTCTTTGCTAGAGTTTCAGCTAAAGCATGATCAGGGTTTCCATCTTCGTTAAAAGTCACTACTTCTTTTTCTGAGAGAGAAAGAATATTCACGTTTATATTTTGAGAAGCAAGATAAGTCTCATCAATTCCACATGGAGCATCGTGAGGGACGGGCACCTGAATATATTTCCATTTTTGGAGCTCCTTAGGAAGTCTTTCAATTTTTTGTTTCATACTAGAAGAATTGATGAGCACTACACCAGGAGCTAATGGCATCAACATTCCATCGATATGATGATCCGTTAAGCACACAGGATGAATCTTAACATCTTCACCAAGGTGACCCCTGAGCCAAAGATAGCCAAGATAATGATTTCTATTTGAAATATTCATGAGAATATCTTTTCCAAACTTTAAGCACTGTGCTCCATCAAACATTATTTCAAAATTTTTAAATGGCCCATTTGCTATCTCATCAAGGTCATCCTTAAATTCAAAATCATAAGATTCATCGTTCATTACAGGACGTGGAGAACAAATCCACCTAGAGCCTTTTAAGAAATACTTTCTAAAAGAATCTTTCATCAAGTCGTTTTCAAAGTATCTCATTCTCCATATACAAGAGGTTTCTATAATTTCATTCCCATAAACTAAGACTTGATCTCGAGGATTTATTACTGGACAGGTCCAATCACTAAACTCTGGAGTATTGAACTTCTTTATTTCCTCAAGCTTTTGAGGACGACTCACTTCAATTTTTTTCTTAATTAGAAAGTCTGAAAAAGAATCTAAGTCCTCCTGTCTTTGTTCTACAATTTTTTGCTGAAGGCTAATTGAATTTTTAACAAAACCATCTTTTAGGTTTTCATGAAAGAAGTATTTAAAACTAAGGTCTACATTTATTCGATTTATATTGTAGCAATTTGCCACAATAATTTCTCTTAAAGGGTCCCATTCTGTATAAATCTTAACCATTTCCATCCCTCTTTACGTAATATCACCTGAAAATCACAAGTTTTCCTATAAATTACCTCATATAGTAGTATAATTTTCTTGTTAAGACGACTGAGACTAAGGAGAATTTCTTTGAAGAAAAAGCATGAACAGTGCCCAATCGCAATTAGTCAGCTTTACTTACATTCTTCCGGTAAGGTTTATCCTTGTGGATTTATTCAAGGTCGTGAATCGATCGGCAATATTAAAGAATCCTCCATGAAAGAAATCTGGAATGGAGAATTAGCAACTTCGTTCAGACAATCTCACCAAGCTGGTACAAATTCAACGTGTTCTGAGATGCAAGGCAAGTACAACTGTCACCTGCTACACAATCATATAAACACAGAAAGAGAAGATACTAAAATTAAACGACTTGATATAATGATCGATTCATTTTGTAATCTCGTATGTATTATGTGTACAAATAGAAGTGAAGAAAACCAAGGTTTTACTAACGAAGCCTTCTGGAAAGAACTCGAAGAAAGTATCTTACCAGATATTGAAGAAATTGAACTTGTTGGTGGTGAACCTTTCGTTGTAAAGGATACTTACCGCTTAATCGATTTGGTCATGAAGGTAAAACCAAGTATTAGATGGTGCTTTGTAACAAATGGTCATTTCGACTTTGACCGTTTACTTGCAAAGAGATTACAACATTTAAATATTTATTCCGCAGCAGTAAGCATTGATAGTTTTATTCCAGAAAGATTTAAAGAAATCAGAGTAAATGGAGACTTAGACAAGGCCTTAGACACTTTAAGAAAAATTCGAAAGGAAAGAGATTTAAAAAAATTCTATCTCACTTGTAATTTCTTAATTCAAAGAGATAATTATGATGAAGTTCGAGCTGCAATTAATTTCTGTAAAGAGGAAGAAGTCGCTTTCTATCCAATGCTTCTAAGAGATCCAAGTGATTTTTCTATTTTAAACTTTCCAAATAGCAAGCTTGCTTCTATCGTCAAAGACTTCCTCTGTATTTACCGTGAAACTAAGAATCTAAAAATATATAATATCGCTTTAAAAATAATTAAATCTAAAGATAAAGACTTTCTCTTGGAAGTAGCCGAAGACCTTCCAGAACTGGAAAGAGTAGAGCATGACTAAAGGTTTTGATTGTCCCTTATGGTATGGAGCTCTTAGTCTTGAAAGTGGATTAAGAAGGCGTTTATGCTGTCACGATGAAACAGGAAGCTCTGAGTTTTTTTCGGGGGACTTTGCTGATTTTAAAATACTTAAAGAAGCTAAGAATTCTTCTTTAAAAGGTGAAATCCCTAAAAACTGTATGGGATGTTTTAATATTGAAGAAGGCAATGGATATTCTCCGAGAAACTTTTACCAAGATTTTTTCAAAGACAACTCTCCTACTAACGCCCTTAAGTATATTGACATTACTTTTGAGAACATCTGTAATCTTTCATGTTTCTCCTGTAAACCTATCTATTCAAATAAGATTGAAAAAGAATTTAAAAAACTTGATATACCTTTTGAACGAACAGGTCTAAACGCTAAAGAATTTCAAGAAAAGTTCAATAAATTTAAGTCTCTCGCTCTCAGTAAACTTGGGGACGACTCTCTCATCGTTATCTCAGGCGGAGAACCTGCTCTATCCAAGAATGTAGTAGATTTTTTAGATGATCTTATTCTTCTAGATCATACTAATACAATTACTCTAAGAGTTTTTTCGAATCTCACAATTTCTACTGACTGGATTCTCAATTATATTGATAAATTTAAAAGAGTAGAGTTTATTATCAGTATTGATGCCATTGAGAGTCGGGCCGAATATATTAGATTCCCATCAAATTGGAAGACTATTAATAAAAACTACCAAGAGTTAATAGAGAAAACATCTCAACATAATAATTTTGAAGTTAATGTCCATACAGTCTTAAGTATTTTAAACTTTGATCACATTCCACAACTTATAGATTATTTTCTATCAAGTAAACTAGAGCTATTTCCAAGTTTTACTTTAGTATCAAGCCCAACGATTTATATGATTGAGAATTTACCTAAAGAAAAACTCTCAAAATTTCAAAATGATAACCTAAAGTATTTAGATAACTTAGATATAAATTCATTCAATATTAAAAAGAAAGAAGATTTAGAATCTCTTTTAAAGAATTTAAGGCCTAACCCAAGCCACCTTCTACTAGAGTTGATTATGCATCATAGGAAACTAGATCTACTCAGAAAAACTTCTCTACTTGATGAAGTTTCTTACTTAAAATAATTCTTATTAGACAGTAGATCTTCATTTAAAGTATATACGAGTATATGAAACATGACATAAGAGATTTACAGATTATTTTTCATCAATTATTTCGCGATGAATATAAGACACAACTTGTCTTTGGCGCAGGTGAGCCCTTTTATCAAGCATCATCTTTAAAAAACCATGAGCATATTATTTACTGCAGAGAAGACTTCTTTGCCTCGGCTCTTCATGAAATTGCTCACTGGAGCCTTGCCGGAAGAGAAAGAAGACAGCAAGACGATTATGGATACTGGTATTCGCCTGACGGTAGAAATCGAGAAAAACAGCTTCAATTTGAAAAAGTTGAGATAAAACCTCAGGCTATCGAGAAGGCCTTCAGTATCGCATCGAATTATTCTTTTAAAGCAAGTATAGACAATCTTGTCTTAGAAAATCATAACTCAAATGAGTTTATTTCAAATATTAACATTCAATTTAATATCTATCAGCAAACAAAATTTCCAAAAAGAGCGAGACAATTCATCAAGGCCTTAAGAGAATTTTATTGTTAATTAGATTTATTCCTCTATTTCGCTTAGACTATATAAATGAAAAAGAGAAATTTTGAACTCCTTTATTACTTTATGAACGAAAATGTTATTCTGACTGAAATCAAAAGAAGTGATCTCTCAAATGAGAAGGATAAATCTAAAATTTATTCATGGATTAAAATAAACCCACATAATCAAGAAGCCGAATTTCTTACTTATCAATCTATGAGCGTAGAAAATATAAATGGCAATGAGATTAATGTTAGAACATTTTCCGATGGAGAACTTCGCTTTGATCAACACTTCGCAAAATTTCAACATAAGAGCGAAGGGTACATAGTCATGAATTGCAATACTACTGATGTACCCGAAGTATTCTTAGATAAGATTTCATCTCTTATTCAAGGGCATTAATCTTTATTATGCCAAACAACTGAATAGAGATCATGTCTTCTATCTTTAAGGTTTCTCACTGCTCCAGATTGTCGGGCTTCTCTAAGAATATCTAATCTTAGATCTGCAATTGCAACCATCTCTACATTAGGAGTTGTATCTGCAGCTACTCCATCCTTAGCAAAAGGAAAATCACATGGAGTTAAAATACAACTCTGTGCATACTGAATATCGACATTGTGAACTCTAGGAAGGTTTCCAACATTGCCGGCCATTGCCACATACATTTGATTTTCAACAGCCCTCGCCTGACAGCAATACTTCACTCTACAATAAGCTTGTCTATTATCTGTTAAGAAAGGAACGAAGAGTATATTCACTCCTTGGTTTGCCAAATGTCTTGAAAGCTCAGGAAATTCAGAATCATAACAAATAAGAACACCAATCGGCCCACAATCTGTATCAATGACTTTAACTTCCTCACCACCCTCAATACTCCACCAATATTTTTCATCAGGAGTTGGATGAATTTTAGCTTGTTCGTGAACTTGCCCATCTCTCAAGCAGATATAACTTATATTTCGAACTTTATCGTCCACTTTTGTCGGATGAGATCCTGCAATAATATTTACGTTATATTTTACCGCCAATCTCCTAAAGAGTTCTTTCACCTGCTCTGTGTAACTTGTCATATGCTCGATTGCGACATTAGGAGCGATCTCTTCATTTTTAATAGAGAGTAACTGCATTGTAAAAAGCTCTGGAAATAATACAAAGTCTGCACGGTAGTCAGCAGTCACATCAACATAATACTCAACGAGACTTTCGAATTCCTCAAAGCTCTTAATTCCTCTTTGTTGATATTGGACACAGACAACTCTAACAACATTTTGCTCTATTGGTCCTTTATCGCTTTTTGGAACTTCGTTAAATCCAGGGTTACTCCATTTTAAATGAATACCATAACCCAACGACGCTTTATCAGAAGGAAGATAATCTTTTAGTATTCCAATAACTTCAAAACCATTTCTAAGTTGAAATCCTAATGACGAATCTTTTATTTCTTTATTTATTACTTTTTCTACATACTCTTCAATATTTGGAACTTGTTTTCTCTTCTTCTTGAAATTTGGCACTCTTCCGGCGAATACAATTCCTTTTAGCCTATAAAATTGCACCAATCTCTTTCTTGCATTATAGAAACGTTGTCCTATTCGATGTCCTCGGATATCTGGATCAACGCAAACTTCATAGCCATAGAGATAGTCTCCATCTTCATCGTGAGTGGAACCATAACCTCCACCAGTTATACTAATCCAAGTATGGGGGGCCAAAACAACCTGCTCTTTAAGCAGAATACTTGCACTGTATCCAACGATTTCATCATTCATCGTTGCGACAAAGTGACCCTCTGGAAAGTTAGTGATTTGACCTCTAATAATATCTTTTGAATAGTCCTCAAGATCTCTATAGGCCTTTTTTATTAAAGACATTATCCCTTTAATATCGGTAACTTCTGCTTGTCGAACCTCTAGCTTCATATCACTTTTCATAAATTTCCTAGGAAATACCCTTTTTCTACTTAACGATGACAAATTTTAGCACGATTTATTTTATAAAATCATTATGAAAAGTTTAATTTTAGTTTTTACCTTATTCTTTACGCTTTCAACCTATTCTTTAGAAGGATGGGAGAAAATCCACACTGAAAGTAATATCAGTATTTATTCAAAACCAGCTGAATCTGGAATACTTCCTTTTAGAGCAATTGGAACAATCAGCGCGCCAATCCAAGATGTTTTAAACGCCCTAATGGATTTAAAAAATAAGAATATTTGGTCTCCAAAATTAAAGGATGTCAAAGTTCACAAAAAAATCTCTGAATATGAAATGACCATTTCAGAATATTATAAAACCCCATGGCCAGCGACGGATAGAGAATTTCTTCTACAAGGAAAATTAGACAGAGTTAATAGTAAGAAATTTATACTGAAGGCCCACTCTATTAATAACTCAAATCTTTCCTCAAGGGATCATATTCAAGCTGATGTTAAATTTCTGGATATTACAATTGAAGACAATGGAAACAATACAACATTTATAGATTTCAGGTTCCGTGGAGATTTTAAGGGATGGATGCCAATTTGGCTAACAAATCTCATTCAAAAGAAATGGCCTCTGAGGTTTATTCAAGGTCTTGAAAAGTACATAAATCAAAGTGATGAGATAAAGCTAAGCTCTAATTAATCTATCAATTACTAAATCAATCTGACTTGATTCATCACTTGAAATTAATAGATTCATTCTCTTTAGAAGATCTAAATAGAATTCTATATTTTGACTCTCTTCTATCAAGTATATCTGAGTATAAAGTCCCATGACTTCCCACTTTATCATTTCTTGAATTATTTTTCTCTCTTCAGTGGTTAGCGCTAGTTTCTGATACTCCTCCTCTAAACCTCCATTCACATTGACCCAAACTGCCCAACGATGAGGAAAGAGAATAATGGACTCTCTCGATATAGAAAAGTGATACCTTCCTGACTCTAAAAACTTATTTAGTGCCAGAGAGTATCTCTTATCTTTCGAAATACTCTCAGATAAGTAATTAACAATGTCATCAGCGGTTACATAATCAATACTCTCTAATCCAATAGCGTGAAAGTGAGACACCCATTTTTTCTGTCTATAATGGGGATACTTATATAAGTTTTCCCTATCTGCTTCAAACATTCTGAGGATAAAGACAAGTTTTTGATACTCACTTATTATTTGTTGATCACTTCCAATTTCTCTTAAATAAGGATCTCTATTCATTTCAAGACGATTAAAGACATTAAATATAGCTTCATCTCTTTTAAGATAAATATTTATCTCTCCCAAAAAAGGAAAGAAAGTCTTAAGGAGACGATACTTCGCTTTTATCTTTTTTATTTGTAAAGTCGTAGGAGGCTCTAGAAGTTGAATAGAGATGTCGAGATCGCTAATTCCAACAACAAGTGTTCTTAAAAAGTAGCTATTTCTTACCCAAACATTAGCTCCAATCTGAGAGAAACTATAACAGGCAATTTTCTCTGCAATGAAATAAGGAAAATAAAATAATCCTCTAAGACAGGAGCTATCTAATAAATGAAATATTCTCTTAAGGTTTAAAGTATCCATAGTAGAGTTTACTCTTCATTCTCATTCGCTGAATCAGAGAAAACATAGAAGTATTTTTTAGGAACTTTTTCGTTAATAGAATTAAACCAATTTGAGAATTCATTTGGAAAGATTGAAGTGATATCTTTCCCTCTTCTTTGATCATATTGTAGGAAAAAGTTCTTAAAATCTATTTCAAGAATTCGTCTATCAATCGACTTATGATGAGGTTTCTCGGCCTTAGATAGATAATGAGAAAGTCTCTCAAGTGACTCTATTTCATGCTCTAACAATTCTTTTGTATGCTCTGTTGTCCACTTTTTAAGAGACCTAGAGAAATTTTCTCTCATTTCCTCAGGAAGAGTCAGGCAAGACATGAAGGCCGGGAATCTCAAAATATTTAATGTAAACGTTACTGTCTTATTTGAAAGCTTCTTCCACTTTAGGATTTGATCTAAGAACTCAGTCATTCTAAACATACTTAAAGCATTAATAGTCATCATGATATTAACAGACCTAAAACCAGATTCTAGAATCATTTTTTCAACATTTCGACAAAAGTAATCATACTTAAGTCCATCTCTAATATACTCAGCGTGTTCACCAATTGTTTCACAGCTCGTATAGAGGTCGAAGCCTTCAATTTTCTTACTATGTTCAATTAATTTATTAATCAATGTTTCAGGAACACCTAAATTCGAGTTAGTAGCAAAAGAAAAATTTGGCTTTTCATCAATTATCTTTTGTAGCAATTTCCAAAATTGCTGACTCAAAAGAGGCTCACCACCAGTGACCCTCAATTCCTGAAGAGACTTTGAAAGTCTTGGCCACCATCTCCAGAATGCTCCAAGAACAGGATTCTGCTCTTCATTTTCCCACTTAAAATCTTTATCTGCATTATGATTAAAGGCCTTAGTATCTCCATGAATAAGATTAACAAAAGGTCCCTTCTGTCTCATTTCCTGCGCCCATCTTGAACTAAAGCTAGAGTTGCAATATGAACAAGCAAAATTACAATTTCGATCAAAGGAAATTTCTAATGTTTTAAGATCTATATCTTTTTGAGAACCCAGTTCCTTAAGGCCCAATATCTCCATGTCATCATAGATAATGCTCTTATAGACACGATCACTGACAACATCATCTCCGAGATCTTCCAACGTCCAGCAATATTCACAGCCCTTTGGCCTCTCCCCATCAAGCATCTGACGACGCTGTTCTTTCTTTTCTTTGGTATTATGTATTGCCGACGGATTCGTTTTAATTTCTTCTAAATCAATCTGATGAAAAGGAGGATGATGGCAACTAGTGGTTCCACCCATTCCCAGCCAGATTGTCGCATTGTACCATTTTGCTCCACACACTGTTGGAGATACTTTGTCGAGAATACTCCACCGGTAATTTAAATGTTTTTCACGCTCATCACTCATGGCACCAAACCTAACCTATATTTTCATATATTTAGTATGCCATAACTTAGATATTATTCCTTGAAAAATTCGCCCATTTTGACAATACTGCGCTATTTACTTAACATATTATTAAATACTTATTAGATAGGAAATCACTATGAGCACATTTGAAAATATCAAGATTAAATTCCAAGAAGAAATTGTAAGCCGTAAAAATGAAAACGGTTCTGTTATTTTGATGAAAATGGATAACTCTGACGTATTCTTTAAAGTTGATGGGATAGCAGCAGAGATCTACAAAGAACTTGAAAAAGGAAAGCCTCTTTCTGAGATCTTTACATCTCTAACTGAAAAATTTCCAGGAAAAGAAGATCAAATAACAAATGACATTAACTCTCTATTAAAGAAAATGAGAGACTATAACCTTCTATGCGCATAAAGAAGGCCACCTTAATTCGGCAAAGAGATGTTTCTAGCTGGACTAGTTGCCAAACCATTACTCAGAATCTTTACGATCTCTACGCGGGTCTAGCGGAGATTCAAATTCAAAATACTTTAGAATTAAGTGATAGTGATCCTTTTTCTACTTTTGAAAAGGGATATGAACTCTCTCAACTTGAGTCAGACTTATTAGTTTTTATTGATCACTTCCCTTGTCCCGCAACTATTATTAAATCATTTTCTAAATATATTACTTCCAAGAAAAGACCAGACATTATCATTCACATATTTGGAGACTTTACTCTTCAAGCTGCTGAATGGTTAAGTGCAGAAGAGCAGCTCAAAGAGTTTAATATCAAGTTTATTTGCGCTTCAGATGCTCAAGCGAATTTACTAAATAAGTTATTGAATAACCCTAAGAATATTGAGTCACACTTTTTTCCATTGAGAGATGGTGCCCATCATTTCTCACAAGAAATGAGAGAATCCACGAGAGAAAGACTTAAGATCCACGAGAATGAGCTCGTCTTTATTTACACCGGCCGCCTTAGTATGCAGAAGAATGTCATTGAACTTATATCAATGATGAATGAGCTCAAGAGAACTTTTCAATTAAAGTTTAAGCTTTTAGTCGCTGGTCCATTTGATGACCTTGGTATTCCCTATATCGGACAATATTCTCAAGAAGGCGCTTATTGTACTCGCTGGATGAAACAAGTTCCAAACGTTGATTTTGTTCATTATCTAGGAAGTCTAGACTCTAATGAACTTCACCAATACTACTGCGCCTCAGATTGCTTTATTAGTTTAAGCACTCACAATGACGAAGACTTTGGAATGTCTCCCTGCGAGGCCGGAGCAACTGGACTTCCACTTATCCTCACTAACTGGGGTGGATACTCTAGTTTTAAGAAATACTTTTCAAAAACTTATCTTGTTGAAACGACATTTAACAGTACAAACTCTTCCCGTCCTTCGCCTGACAAGAAAAGCTTATTTAAGACAGTAATAAACTTTATAGAAAATTTTAGTCCTAAAGAAAGAAAACAAATAGAAGAATGCTCTTTGAACATCATGAGGAAAAACTTAAAGAACTCAATAATAGAACTTGAAACTTCTCCATTCAATGGGTTTACTGAGCTCATGACAAAAGTAGGTGCAAGGTTTAGCGCAACGAAAAATTCACCATTCTCAGGAGTCAGAGGCAATTACTCAGACCTCTATTATGATCTATATGACAGCTATATTGAAGTAGAGAAGAAAGATGTTTAATCAAACCGCTGATGAAATTTACTTATTAAATACTATCGATAGATGGAGAAATTTAATTGATAATCAAGAAGATTATGAAGATATTCACACAGCTAATGCTCAAGATTATATGTCTTCACTCAATCCTATATTTCTCAGCGCTTTTAAAAATCTAGAATCTTTAAATAACTTCTCTTTTATTCAGTCAAGAGATGGAATAATGGACCTGATTCACTTTTTTAATCTCTATAGAGAGCCTCACAATACACTAACTAAAATACTTATTCGAAGAAGTTTCTCTCATATTGTTCCAAATAGCTGGCTTCCTAACATCATCTTTTATACCGATACAGTTACAACAAAAATTGACAGAAATATTGATACATTTGTTTATGTTAGCGCCTTTAGAAATAGCTCAATTAATGAAGAAAATCTTCAGAAGATAGCAAATGACTATAATATAAAGAGATTATTTATTTGTGGAGAAGCTCTTCCTAAAAAATCTGATATTTTTCATAGTGAAGTTTCTACTTGCGAAAGAATATTCAATTTAAAATCTAAGTACTTGTCTTATAAAGATATTTTTAGTTTTTCCGAAAAAAATAGTATCGTCTATGAAGACCAATATTCAAATATTATGTTTTCAAAATCATTTCTAAGTAGAATTTTAATTATAAATGGAATACTTCCTATTAATTATGAATATCAGCAAGTGGACGTATTTAAAGACAGTCCACACTCCGGGATAAAGATTGCAGATATAGAAAAAAGGGAATTTGATCCATTAGAAATATACCAATGGCTAGATGAGAACAATAGAGAGTACAAGCTAAGTGATTACTATGAGCAATTAAATAATGTAAATAATACGAGAAGATTCTACTTTGATTCTGCTTATCAATTTTCTAAATCTCTACTTGAAAATAAGAATATTTTTTATCGTTAAATCTCACTTAATTCAGGACGACAATTAAGGAGATAACTCTTTATTCCTTCGACAACATCTCCATCGAAAATGACTTGCCCCATATGTAACACGAGAACCCTATTGCAAATTTCTCGAATATTTTCTAAATCATGACTAATAAAAATTACGGCGCCGGAAAGAGCGATCATTTTCTTCACCCTCTGAGCAACTTTCGTACTAAAGAAAGTATCTGCCCCATCGAAGACCTCATCTAAAATGAGTAGGTCTGAAGGCGTTGAAGAAATCGCTGATAAGAATGTTCTGGCCTTCATTCCTTTTGAATAATTTTTAAAAGGAGTGTCAATAAACTCTTCGATCTCACTAAAGGAGACTGCGTCGTCTACAATTTTCCTCTTCTCCTCTTTTGACAAGTTGGTATAAAGTAGGTGTACCAGAATCTCTATATTTTCTCTTCCCGTAAGTTCAGGAAAGGCTCCAACATTTGTATTTAAAATAGCTTTAACATCTGAAGTTTTTACAAAATTATTCTTCTTCCCCATTCCTGCAATTTGTCGACACAGAGTAGACTTACCACTTCCATTTACTCCAAGAATTCCGACACGATCCCCTTCAAATATTTCAAGATTAATTGAGTCTAATACATGATTAACTTGTTTTTTCTGAGTCAAGAATTTGATCGGTGAGCTAAGAGCTTCAACAAAGATCTGTCTAAAATCTTTATTATTGTGATAAAACTTCATATCATAATTGAAAGAAAAATTTTCAATCTTAACTATAGTTCTCCTAAAGGACTGCATATATTTCGTCCTTCATTTTTTGCCAGAACAAAAAACCAAAAATAAAGCTTCCTACTCCTAATATCGTTGCAATAAGAAATGGTTGAACAAGAGAAGTATTTGAAAAATTATTAAGAATCAATTGAAAAGGTCGAATCATAATATAATAAGGATTTATTTCAACAAATACCTTTGCCCATGACGGAACCATCTCAACAGGATAGAAAATAGGTGTTAATAAATACATCAAGCCATTAACAAAATTTATAAAGTACTGCGTATCTCTAAAAAAAACATGTACTGTTGAAAGAAAAATTGAAATACCCATATTAAAAAGAAGTAAGTTAATAATTGCAAAGGGTAGTAAAAAAATAGAAGTAGTAAAAGAAGTTTCCAAGAGAAGAAAGACTCCAATCCCTATTATTAAAAAACTAATGCAAAAGTTTAAAAAGTTGTCCAAAACAGTAGAGACAACAAGAGATAGAGGATTAATATTAAATGAGTTTAGAAACTCTCTATTTGTTACAAGAGAGGGTATTACCATATTTATATTGCCGACAATAAAAGTCCAGGGTATTAGACTTGCCAATAAGAAAATGAAGTAATTAGGAATATCAAGCTTAATTATTTGTTTGAAGATTAAAGCATGGGCTAAAAATAAAATGATTGGGTTTATAATAACCCATATTGCCCCAGCAAAAGTGGATCTATATCTAGACTTAAGCTGTGTTCTTGTTAGAATAAGAGAAATATTAAAAAACTCTTTCAGATTACTATTATGATTCATACAAATAATTATAGTGAATTTTTGGCAATAAAGCAGGAAATTCAAGAGAAAAAATTATTTTTTATTAAAATAGTGTCAGATTCTATGGAGCCTCTCCTAAATGTTGGCTCTAAGTATACCGTTGTACCTGTAAATTTAAATCAGTTAAAACAATTTGATATCATTCTTTTTTGGCAAAATGACAGACCTAATGCTCATTTCTACTGGGGCAAGCACCTTGCTGGTAACATAAAAGGACACATGAGCAGATCACTAAAGTATCCATCAGATGTAGATCTTCCTATAAAAGATGAATATATTCTTGGTATCATTCCCATTAAACTCAAATTACGACACAAGATTATATTTCTTTGGCGGTACTACTTCTCAAAGGTTTGAATAATAGATTCTTTAATGAGTTCTGCAAAACGATGAGTTTCTTCAATTGTCCAATGCACATTAACCTCCATTTTCAATGTTTTTGAAACATTTTCCATTGAAGACATAAAATTAAATGCAGAATAATCATACTTTATATTTGTTTTTACATAGGGGTTTCGAGTGTTATCAAAGAATGCATCCTTATTAAGCATTTTTCCCCATTTCCATACGACATGACCAGGTCTAAGAGATGGAGGTATTGCGGGAATTCTCTTATCTCTAAGGGCCTTCCCAAGCTCTGCACTTTTCCCAGCATCTTCACAGCTTATATATATATTTATTCCACAATCTCCGCTTCGATCAGAGCCAAATGGAATTTGTACATATTGGTTTTCTTCCAGAGCTTTTTGCAAGATGGCCTTTCTCTCTCTATATTTTAAGAGAATCATATCTAACTTAGCTAATTGAATATTTAAAATGGCCCCAGTGATCTCACTAACTCGCATCGAAAATCCTAATGCAGGCCTATACTCATTAAAGAACTCTTGATGATGTGGACTAAAGCTAAATGCTCCATCTGATATACAACAAATTTTTTCATACATTTCAAGAGAGTTTGTAACAACAATCCCTCCATCACCCGAAGTTAGAATTTTATCCTTATTAAAAGAAAAACATCCAAAATCTCCGATGCTTCCAAGAAACTTATCGTCATATTTCCCTCCAAGAGATTGGCAGGCATCTTCAACGATAATCAATCCCCTTTCTCTTGAGAAATCTTGTACCTTCTTCATATCACAAGCAAAGCCATCCATATGAACAGGAATAATGGCTTTTGTACGCTCTGAAACAACACTATTTGCGTGATTCAAATCAAGCTGTAAGTTTTTATCTACCTCACAGACAACAGGAATTGCTCCCGTCATCAGAACTGCACTTGCCGTAGCGACGAAAGTATAAGCAGGAATTAAAACTTCATCCCCTTCTTTTACTCCTGCAGCAATCAAGGCGCATACGAGAGCATTCGTCCCACTTGTTACAAGATGTGCGTATTTAACCCCTATCTTTTGAGCAAAGTCTTTTTCAAATTTACGACAAAGGCCATCCACCTTTTGATAACGAAAAAGATCTCCTGATAAAAGTAATTCTGTTACCGCCTCAGCTTCTTTCTTATCTATAAAATGTTTGTCCATAGCGATTTGCCCTTCACAAGAATCTATTCGATTGCAGTTTTTACAAATATTATACTTTTCTCTATTGCCACTTTTTAAATCATTTCTAAAAGTACAAAATTTATGGTTGTTCCAAATATCAATAATATTATCTTCATTAATATTGCCAAGGATTTCTGTTCTATAAGCATCTTCAAAACACGGCAATACGTTTCCATCATAAGTGACTGTTGTCATTAGACTGGGAACACTACAAGTCTTCCCTTTGCCTGAGATATTATTATTGATTTGAAGCGAGCCTCCTCTATTTGTTAAGCTTAGCTCTTTAAAGCCCCGCAAAGAAACCTTTGCTTGAGTTAAGGAATCTAACTCACTATAGAATTTTTCAATTGGTAATTTCTTTATCTGCTCATGCTTCGTGATAATAACTTCACCAATACCTTGACTTAAAATTTCTTCAAGATATTCTTTTGAACCAATCTTTGTTCCATTTGTATAAAGACTTAAAAAGGTATCTGGAAGGATCCTCTTTGCTTCTTCTATATACCAATTAAAGTTTTTAGCAATCATTGGTTCATTGTAAAAATCAAAAGAGATTTTTCCTTTATATTCTCTAATACTCAATTGACGTAGCAATTTTGTATAAAGAGATTTTTCCATTTCAAATTGCGTTGGATATCCATCGACAGAATTAGGACAATATGAGCAAGACAGGTTACAGCCAGAATTAATTTCAATTTCTACGACAAGAGGATGTTTATTCATAAACTATACTCTCTGTACTAATATGAAGTGTTTTCTTTAAATAACTATCTAGATCTTCTTTATTTAATCTATCTCTAACGATATAAATTTTCTCGCTCTCTAAAATTATTTTCATAGTATCTTTATAAAAGATATTCTTACTCGAAATAAATTCGACACCAACTTCTAAAAGGTTCAGATTTGAATAAATTAAATTAAAGGATTTAATTTGCTCCTCAGAGAAGTCCTTTTCATCAAAATCATAAGCAATAATTGAAATATGTTTTTGGGGATTTTTCATATAGCACTTAATTTTATAAAAGAAGCTTGCTCCCTGAGATGTGTCTGCAAAAGCTCCTACATAATCGCTATGAATCAAGGACAAGCTCGCTCCAAGTTTAAGCGCCATCTTCCTTCGACACTCATCTATTAAATCTAAAGAAACATGCTTTATTACACTATCTTCTACATTTAGCTTTTCTTTTTCTATTGGAAGTTTCTCTAAAGAGTCTACTAATTTATTCGAAACAATAGACTGAAGAGACAGAGGATAATGAGAGTTACAAATAAAACTCACAGGAACTTTACGAATATTCTCCCCTCTAATATCAAGATGTCCTCCATATTCAGAAACGATTACTGGCCAGCCTATTTGCTGAGCCTCCGCAACAGCACAACCAAAGTCCTCACTCACAAAAGTGCTCAAACTTATAAAAACAGGGTTTGTAATATTTGATTTAATCCAAGTATCTCTTTCAACTCTTCCATGAAATTTAACACTTCGAGAAATATCCAATGTGTCGACAAGTTTAAGTATCTTCGTCCTATAAGACTCCTGAAATCTTCGACCTAAATCTTCGTGATATGTGTCTTCAAAGTCTCCATAAAGCTGTAAAATAGAATTAACCTTATACTTTTCATTATAATTTTTAATAAAGTAGAGTAAAGATTCGATATTCTTTTGTGCCGACAATCTTCCAGCAAAAACAAATGTATGCTCAGTTCCAACTAAAAATGGTAAAAGCGATTGTTTTACAGGGAATAGGAGATACCGTGGAATAACATTCACCTCGGCCCTATTCTCAAGATAAGATTCTAGAATTTTTTTATTCGACTCACTTAGAACCCAAATTCGAATTTCTTTACCTATCCAATTCCCACTTTCAAAAAATTTTTTAAAAGCATTTCCAAATAAGATAAAGTCGACGACTTCATTCTTATCTGACCCTAAACTTTGTTCATATGGATCATCAATGTAGACTCGACAAGTACTTTTTAAATTTGAATTTTCCAGAAAGAAATTCTCACATCTCTCCCTCAAAGTATTAATACTAATTATACAAGGATCATTTTGAATAGAGTCTCTTTTTATCTTAGTCACTTAACGCACACCCTAATTCTACTAGTCTTTGAAGCTTCTCTTTCTTGCTACCCACCTCAAATTCTAGCTCCAATATTCCTTTATGTGGATCATTAATTAAAACTCTAGGCTCTTCTACTTTCACCCAAGGAAATAAATCTTCTTCTTTCGCACTAAATTCTTTCTTTGAAGATGAAGAGTATTTCTTACTAAAATAATGATAAAGCTCGTCTCTATAGTCGTTAAATATCTTTGAGCTCATTATATCACTTGAGAATTCTTTTCTGATATTTACTATTTCTCGAGCAAAAGAAAAATCGCACGTTTCTTTATTTTCTTCAAAAAGCTTTAGTTTATATCTATTCGCAATGTGACCTCTCTCAAAGAAAGTCGTTCTATCAGGATCTATTTCCTTTAAATCTATTAAATTCATTTCTGTAATTAATTGTTTAGTATTAATATATGGACCAAAGTCACCATGTTCCACATCGACAAGACTTACTTGATAACGATAGTGCTCCTTAAAGTCTGCATAACCACCCCAATTAGATATAATTGCCTTATGCCCAAACCGCAATGCTTGAAGGACCGCCATTCCAAAGTTTTCATCAGAATGTAGAGAACTTGATATAAAGACTTTCTTTCCTTCGGGTATTAGGTTTTTAATTTCTTCTCTCGGAACAAACCCCTTGAAAGAGATACTTTTTTCTATACCTAATTCTTGACTTAAGTTTTCTAAATAAGACTTATAATTAATACTTGGGATTCCCATATTTGGAGACCCTAATTCATCTTCCCGACCAAAAATTGTCAGCAACGAACTTTTCTCTTGAATCAAATGCTTAGAGAATGCATATAGAAGTGTGTGAAGGTTTTTTTGCTCTGATATCCTACCAATATAATAAAATGAACGTCGTTTAAATTGATCTTTTCTATTTATAATAGAAATATTCTCAGGTGCCGAAAAAGGAAGATATTCTACATTTATATTCTTAAATTTATCTTTTAAAATTTTAACATCTCTTTGACATGAAACAATAAAGGAATCGTTCTTATTCCAAATAGTATCCCATTCCCAAAATACAAGTGGCCATAAACCAACAGTACTCATTCCATGAACATAGAATTTCAAAGGTGCATGGATTTCCATTTTAGTCCGAAGTATTTTCAAGGCCCACGATATTTTCAGATTGAAACACGTTACAAGAATAAGGTTTGATTTAATCCCTTTTATGATAATTTCTTTAACTGATGCTTTATCTACATTTATTTTTAAAACTTTATAATTGTTCTTTTCTGCTATCTCTTCCCATAACTTTTCAATCTCGGGAATTATCTCCGTCATACTAAACCAAGAAAAGTTCTGTGCCGATGTTAGTATCAACATCGTCCTATCTTGTGACAAAGAAATCTCCTATAACTACCCCATCCACATTTGAAGTCTCAAAGAATAAGAGTAAATCTTCTAATGTCTCAACAATTGGCTGCCCCATAACATTTAAACTTGTATTTAAAACAGAATAAACTCCTGTCTTATCTCCTACTGCAGATATTAACTCGTGATATTTCTTATTAATATCTGGACTTACAAACTGTGCTCTTGAAGTTCCATCTATATGCAAAACCTCCTGAAAAGATTCTCTCCATTCTTTTTTTATTGGAATCGTAAAAGACATATATGGACTTCTAAACTTCTCATCAACTTCAAAATAATGATGTGAGTACTCTTTTAAGCAGCTGCAAGCATAGGGTCTAAAGGCTTCTCTAAACTTTATATTCTCATTTAAATAAGACTTAAGACCTTTTCTATCTACCCGAGCAATAATACTTCTGTTTCCCAGGGCTCGAGCCCCAATTTCAGATCTTCCTTGAAACCAACCTAAGATCTTCCCTTGTTCTAATAAATTTGCAGTGTATTCAATGATATCACTTCCAAAATTTTTAATTTTAAAGTTTTTAAAAACACTTTGAATTTTTTCTTCATTAATGTAAGCAGTGTCTCTTCCTAAAAAAGGAGAAGAAAGCTTAAAATACTTTCTTTCTTTTAGAAAATATAAATACTGAACTAATCCAATGGAGATCCCATCGTCACCAGGACATGGCGCCACTTCAACTCTTTTAAAAGAAGAGTTCTCCACTAATTTCATATTATTAACACAGTTCATCGCTGCGCCACCAACTAGAATTAAATTATCTGAATGATTTGAATAATTCATAACTTCTTTTAGAATTATTTTCTCTAATAATCTCTGAGCACTTGCCGCTAGTTTCTTGTAATAGTCAAGATGAATGGAGTTCTCCCAAGATTCCTTTGATGAACCCAAGAATGACTTCTCCCATTTAATATCTTTTAAGAATTCTTCTACTGAAGCGTATTCTATAGGCTCTTCAAAGACAGAAAGCCCCATAACTTTTCCAGCATCATGTTTTGAGTTGAATATCACTTCCGACACATATTCAAATAACATTCCGGGACTATTTGAAACTACTTTATTAGGTTTTTCCAAAGAATAAAAAGGAAAGAAACTCTTAGCTAAACACCGAAGAGAGTTATTCTCATATAAGTAAAATGAAACTCCCTCATAGGACTTCCCAGTAGATATAAACTTACTCTCACTCTCCAAACTAACGAGCTCTGAGAAGTTTTCGGCATTTGTTCCTGCCCCATCAATCACACAAATAACAGCACTCTCAACATTAGAAAATGTTAAACCACATAAGGCGTGAGCATAATGATGAGATAGAGAAATAATCTTATCTGTTGATTTGAAATCGGCAAGATCTTTTGATTCAATGAATTCACTAAAAGGTGAGTAGTTTTCAAGGGCCAGCTCAAATCTTTTGGCCGTTAGAACGTCTCGACATTCTGCAGCCACGTAACGGTCAATCTGGCTCTTTAGTAATTCTAAGCTACGCCAGGGCCACTCTCCAGAGTACTTTTTCTTATTATACCTCTCAGAAATTAAGACCTCCATCCTACTCCCATCATAATAGGCGCAAGATGAATTATAGAGAGTTTTTCCAACCCCTATTAAATCACAATCTAATTTCTTTTTTATTGTTTCCATCGTTTTTCTATTTTGAATTTTTTGACAAATACGAACGAATTAAAGGGTAAGTAGGGAATTTCAGCCTTCTCCTTGGATAGAGAAGGCTAAACGAATTAATTTATTTTCTTTCTTAAATCATCAATTACTTTTTGCTGTTCTTGCACAGTTTCAGTTAATTGTTGAATGGCCTTAGTTAAGACTGGAGTTAGCTTTGAATAATCAACTAACTTCTTTCCATCAGTATCAGTAACAACCATTCCCGGAAGAATTCCTTCAAGTTCATCGGCCATAAGACCAATTTGATGATCTGATGAGAATTTGTACTTTGGAAACTCTTCAACCTTATAATCATATTCATAAACATTTAATTTATTAATTAAATCCAAACCATTATTAAACGTCGTTACGTTTTCTTTAAAGCTCGGATCTGATCCAGCAAAAACATCAAGGTACACACTTTCGTTTAAAACTTCAGATTCAATCTCTTCAAGACTAAATTCTTGAATCCCTCCAAAGTAATAATCTAGCTCATCTTTCTTATCTTGATTATTTTCTGACATAATTATCTCCATAAATATAATATAGTTTATAGGTGTTATTGTAACACAACTCCACTAATTCTAAAAACAGAAAAATCAAACAAAATCAACAAGTTAGGCTATTTATCCAACAAGATGCACTTAGTATGCTCTCTTTTTAGCCCTACCTCAAAGGCCTTTTCAACCTCTGAAAAAGGAAAGACTCTCACTAAACTCTTTGCATATTTCTCAATTATTGGAGTCCAAAATTTTACTGACTGTCTAAATTCTTCTACACCATGATGTCCAAGCCAGCTAACTCTTAGATTTTGTTTATAAAAAGAATTATTGTCTAATTTAGCGTCAAAATACTTTCCTATAATTACGATCGACCCAGACCTTTTAGGAAATAAATGCGCGTGAGGCAACAGTCCAGTTCCACCTGCTCCGTCTCCAGTACAATCTATAACTGTGTCATATTTTGAAAAGTTTGTTCCTCCGATTAAGAAGCTCGCAAAATTTTCAACATTTAAACCTAGCTTCTTTGCATTATCAACTCGCACCTGACTTTTCTCAACAAGAATCGGTTCATAACCTCTGTGCTTCAATGCTAAATAAGAAAATATACCAATTGGACCTGCTCCGAAAATAGCAATTTTATCACATTCAGTTAATCCGATTTTCTTTGCGTGCATATATGAAAGGTCTCCAATAAAAGCAACTTCCAGTAAAACCTGAGCCTCAATAGATAGCTCCTGAGGTAATTTTACGAGGTCACTTTTATGAACTTTAACATGGCTGGAAATTACACTAATACTATCTGTTCCCAAAAGTTTGCGTCCCGTACACTCGCTCCAATCCTCACTCAAGCAAGCTCGACACTTTTGGCAGCAATAATTTGCAGAGGAGGTAACTATTTCACCAACTGAATAATTTTTAATAGAATCTCCAACCTCAACAATCTTTCCAACCCATTCGTGTCCTATAGGAGATTCTCCTTCATTGTGCTTGATCGCGTATAAGTCAGACCCACAAATTCCAACAGACATTGGTTTTACAAGAACTTCATTATGATTGAGTTTGATAGGAACTTTCCTATCTTTTTTGACAAACTTCCCATTAAGGTATGTATAAAACCAATCTTTCTCCAATTAATCCTCACTATTTTTTTCGTCGCTTTTATTCTTATAATGTTATCATTAATAGAAATATAAATATAGCTTGTACACAGGTAAAAATGATTAGAATAATTTCAACAATTCCTTTTATTTTTGGACTAATTACTTATTATATTGTTGCGCTCTCTCCAAGTAACTATAGCCTTCTTGAGCAAGGATTTCTTTCTTCAATTAAGAAGCAACACTGGGGTACCTGTTGGGCATTTTCCACAATCTCAAGCCTTGAATCAAATATACTTAAAAGAAAACTTCAATTCAGCCACGATCTCTCTGAGTATCACTTAGATAAGTTCAACGGCTTTAATAGAAATGGCAGGGAGTCAGACCCAAAGAAAGAATGGTTCTCTACCCAAGGCAAGGGGTATATTGGAAGTAATAGGGATGATCAAAGATCTGGCTTGATGGTTCACCTAGGTGGAGACTATAGAGTTGCCGCTGCCTACCTAAGCAATACATTAGGTGCAGTTGAGGAATCAAAAACCCCAGGAATAAAGACCGACTCCGACTTTGCTTCATTTGGGAACTCTCCAGGAGAAGGAATTCTTCTTAGAAATAATTATCAATATATCTATCCGAAAAGTATTGAATGGCTCGTATGGGGTAATTCAAATCTTGAGACTCAAAATAGAATAAAGAAAGCTATTAAAGAAAATGGAGCTGTAGCCTCTGCTCAATTTATGGAGTCCAGCCCTTTGGCCATTATCAAAGGAAAGGAGTGGCACCAAAATTTAAAAGAAGAAGGGCCCAATCATGCAATATCAATAGTTGGATGGGATGATCGTATTTCCTATAAGGGAAAGACAGGAGCATGGCTCATAAAAGATAGTGATCATATTAACGAAGAGGACAATACTAAAATTGGTCTCTTCTATATTTCCTATCAAGATCTAATTACTGGAAAGCATAGAGATATGGGAGCTGTTTCTTTTAAGAACGTTTCTCTCAGAGACTCAAGAGCAAGAGTTTATTCTCATGCTCTTCATGGATGGAGATACTCCCAAATATTTCCCGGTCCTATAAAAAATCTATATACGATTAAAGGTGATGAGACCTTAAATGCGATTGGTCTTTATCTACCAACTCCTCAAGAGACAGCGACTTATAAAGTCAGTATTAACGGAAATTTTCTTCTCAAAGAAACAATCAATCGAGAAAACCCAGGCTTTTACTACCTAAAAATCCCTAATTACGATGTAAGAATAGGTGATAAAGTCGAAATCATTCAAGAGAATAAATCCACACTTTACTCTATCGACTCATCCTCATGGATAACAGTCTTACTTGGAGATACAGAAGACACTCTTAAACCTCAATGGGTTGAATCCAAAGCGAACCCCAAAGAAAGCTACTACTATGAAAAAGATAAATGGTACGATTTAACAAGTAAAGAAAGCTCTTCTGAAATAAATTATAGAAAAGCAAACTTTCCAATTATTTTATACACCCTTAATAGAGAAGAATTAAAATGATCAATCTCATAAAAGAAATAAAAGAGAATAAATATTTAAAAAATTTACTAATTATTACTCTATTTATTTATCTCCCCTCCCTTTACTTCAGTTTTTTTATTTTTGATGATAATCATAATATTATATTAAACTCTAGAGTAAGTAATTTATCTGACTTAATTCTTCCATGGACGAAAAGTAAGATCCCTTTATCTTATAATTATTGGCAAGTACTACATTTAGTATTTGGAACAAGTTCTCCTCCGACTCTAAGGTTTCTCAATATTATTCTTCATTTACTCAATGGAGTGCTAGTTTTTAAACTTCTTCCTCTTAAAAAAAATGAAAAAACACTAGGAGCTATTGCGACAGGAATTTTCCTCTTACACCCTGTCGTTGTTCAAAGTGTCGTTTGGCTATCCTCATCAAGAGAGCTATTTGCGACGTTCTTTACTCTTTTAGCCGCTCATTTAATAGTTAGAAGTAATCTAGACTCTAAAACTATTTTCAAAGCATTTTCCCTTTTAATCATTAGCATATTATTCAAGCCCATTAGTGCAGCCGCTCCCTTAATATTCCTAGGCTATATCCATCAAAAAAAGAAAGAAATATTCTACCCTCTCATCTTCACTTCAACGCTTATCCTAATAGCTATTTTCTATTTTTATTTTAATGAAATAATGAAAGCGACAACTATCTTTAATTATACTTTTTCAAAATCTCTTGGAATCGCAGCGATAAGTATTTCATATTATTTTAGAAACTTCTTTACACCGTTTTTTCTAGAATATAATTACAATCTCACTCCAGAAAAAGCTATCTCACTTTACTCTTCCCCAAGAATACTTCTACACTTAGTCTATCTATTGCTTCCAATAACTTCCCTATTTCTTTTCAAAGAAAAGAAAAAAGAATTATTAATATGCCTTTTATCTTTTTTAACTTTAATCACCATTAATACTGGTCTTATTCCGTTTAATCATCAATTTATCTCAACTGTTACTGACCGCTATTTATATCTACCAAGTATTGCACTTGTCTTCTTTCTCTACTTCCTTTTAAGTAACATTCCCAAAGAGAGATACTTCCAACTTTCTGTTATTCTCTTTGTTCCTTTAATATTTCTATCAACTATCGAAGTATCCAAATGGAAAGATAGCTCTACTCGTCTTTACAAGAATAAGTTCTCCAATGAAGTAGAATTTATTACATACATAAATGCGTTGATTAAAGATGGAAAACTAGAAAAAGCTCAAGCCCTGACAAACAAGCTCTTTGAAGGGAGAAATTCTATAGATGAATTAAATCTAGAGCTAAGTATTTTTCAAGCGAGCTACAAGGATACAAAGCCCAAAGACTTTACTAAAAAAATACACTTTCAAATAGAAGAAATCCCCTTAGATCTCTATCCTCTTCTTGCAAACTACTCTTACTATAATAATGATTTTCATCTCGCTAGACTCTCTTATGTATACTCCAAGAAAAGTGAGTTCAAGTATCTACTTGATTTTGATATGAACCAATTAGCTCAACGAGAAAAAAGTTACTATGACAAAATACTAAGGGAAGTAACTTTACTTCCCTTAGTTCAAAAAAATAAATATTTATCAAGAAAAATTTATAAGACTCTCAGACCTCTCGTCGACAATAAAACCAAATACGACTTAGAGGTCAACAAGCAGTTAAGCGAGAATTAACAGAGCCTAAGGAAATGGAGCGGCACAACCAAGTGTCCCTCCACGACCAAGAGCAACCGCATTTTGTCCTGTTGCACATCTTTGAGTACCAAAGGTCGTCCGACAATTAACACCAATACAAATCTTAGATCCGGTAACACTTCCTGAACCGTTATTTGTTCCACTATTTCGTCCCAGGGCCGTTACATAAGAACCTTTAATCCACCCATTTGAGTAAACATTGGAACACTTACCATTTTGTGAACAGTCTTTAATCGTATAAGTGACATCATAAGGAGTATCAGGTTGATAGAGTCGGATCACATTTGTAGTCGCATTATATGATGAATACATTCGTCCTACATTTCCAACTGTACAATCTCCGGCCATATTTCGAGTTCCATTAATCATAATAGAATCACACACTGCCATTTTAATCGCTGCGTAAGTATCTCCCTCACTCGTAACAGAATTAAGATAGTTTGCAATAGTTGAAGCTGCCCCCGTTGGCTTTAACGTTGAAGCAACAACCCAATTTACCCACTCTCTTGTAACAAAGTCTGTTTGAGAAAGGGCATTGGCTGATGCTGTTGAATTATATCTTTCACTTGTTGTTATTCTACCATCTGAAATTGTTACTCTCTTTGAACCATTTAAAGATTCAATAGCACCGACCCCCAAATTTCCTGCATTTGTTCCAGCTCTAAATGACTTCTTTACACGTAAGTCACCATCCACACCATTTGGATTATAACCAGCC
Source organism: Halobacteriovorax sp. JY17 (assembly GCF_002753895.1). NCBI lineage: Bacteria > Pseudomonadati > Bdellovibrionota > Bacteriovoracia > Bacteriovoracales > Halobacteriovoraceae > Halobacteriovorax > Halobacteriovorax sp. JY17. The sequence goes on from NZ_NJER01000003.1 coordinate 285,943, forward strand.
CCAATGGAAGCTGAGTTATTTATATCTAGTGTTCCGTTTGTACCTGACGCATTATTTCCGGTACCTATGGCAACACTTGTCTTTACGGCAAGGCCACCATCCACATTAGGTGGATTGACTCCACTCCCAATTGCCACCGCCCTCTTCACGGCCATAACACCATCACCAGCAGGCATTCCTGCCCCATCACCAATCGTAACACCTTGTCTTACTCTCAAGGTTCCCTCTAGTCCGCCAGTTACGCCGTTTCCAATCGCTACTGAATTATTAATTAAAGCATCACCAGATTGAGAGTTTGCAGCAACTCCGACACCAAGACTATTTTGAAGGGATACATCACCAGGATTTCCAGTTGATCCCATACCAACACCAACAGATCCTGCGACATCTAAATTACTTTGAGAAGTTTCATTTATCGCTGCTCCAATACCAACAGATCCTCTATCGGCAGGTCCGCCAGAATTATCTGGTTCAATAGAAAGATTTCCAGAGACTGTTACTGCCGGCGCAGTGTTACTGATTATACTTTTTACAGTTATTCCCTTACAATCACCATTTTCAATTGTTCCGTCCAAAGTATCACATGAGGCCTCTACGAAGTTTTCATTATCGCCATAACAACTTTGAATAACTCTTAGACCATTAGCGATAACTCTCGATTCTATAAACTTAACGGTTGTTTCTGACCCAAAAGATCTCTTATTAAAATCCTCTTGCGCTTCAGCGTCTGTACCATCTCTTCCTCGTCCCAACCTTTCAAAAGTTAGTCGATATACTACAGAACCAATTTGTCGTTGAGTATTTGCACCACCGTCAGTGGCCTTTGTATCTCCATCAAAAGTATAACTACTCTCCGCCCCATTACCATAACTTGCATCATCGCCATAAATAGTACTACCTGATTGATAATAGCCCCTAAAGTCGATACTCTTTAAGCGAACACTTCCTGAAGCACCACCATATAAGGTATCGCTTGCTAAAACCTCTACTTTATTACCAGGCGTATCATCACCATTACTTCTTGACCAATTATTAGTTGCCCTCACAAGGTTTGGTAAGTTTGTCCAACTACCACTATCTACAGAGAGTCCTCTTAAATTCGCTGAACAATTATGCTCTCTTCTTAAAAGCATTTCAGCCCTTTGAGTAACAGAAGATACTGTCGAATCCTGAGTAAGCTTCCTTTGTCCTTTTGTCATATTACCCATTAACTGAGTAACACCTAGTGAAACAACACCAAGCATCCCAGCAGCAACAACAACTTCTGCGAGAGTAAAACCTGAAGAGTTTGATAAAAATTTTCTCTTTGCCATAAGAACACCTATTTTCAAATTGAATCTTGACCACAATTATATCTTATTTAGAGAATAAACTAAGGATGTTAATCTTTGCCGTATAGAATTCAATTACTTAAGTAAATTTCTTTGTTAAGGATATTTTATTTTTTACCCAACTTATTGGCACATCTATATAAGCCACTAATTATACGATCTCTAACTCTAAATCGTTCTATACCATTAAAACGGACAAATTTACTGGAGATAAACATAACTCTCCCCTACAATAAAGATATGAAAAAAATCACCTCCTCACTTCTCTTACTTACATCACTTACTTCATACTCTCAAAGCTCAAGCAAGATATCCGCTTGTGATTTATGGCAAGATCTACCCAATCAAGAATATCAACAGATTGAACAATTACAGAAAACGATGTTTGAACGAATTGCTAACACTAGGGCCTTCTATAAAATTTCAGATCAATTACTTACAGAAGTTTCTAATAATACTTATCAATACAATAAAGATTCTCTTGATAAATGGGCCGCTTACTCTCAACTTGACTCAACAAAGCAGACTAATATTATTAAGGAATGGAGAAACCAATTTTTCAAGGCCTTTATTTTAAAGTCTTACCCAAAGCTAACTCTTGCCCAAAGAACTATTATCGACGAAAGTTTTATTGAACTACACAAAAAGGCTTTTCCAGAAATAAAGAAGAAGTCCTTCGAAGAAATATTAGAGACAGCAAAGCATCTTATTATTAAATATATTGATTCAATGAAAATTTCTAAAAGTAGTGCAATGATTCTAAAAGGCTCTATTGTAACAATTAAGTTAAGTTGGGTAGAAACTATTGCAAACTCACTCTTCATGAATGACCCCGAGCGATATCTTAGAATGGACATTGAATACAACCCAGAACACAATGTTCTTATAGTTGGACAAAAAGCATCCAAACATATTGACGGAGACACTCTACTTTCTATTTTTATTCAGCAAATGGCCCTTTCTTTTTCTCCATGTAGATGGTCTATCCTTTTTGAAAAAGAAAAATTTCCTTTTCAAAAACCTCTAGATTGCCTAAGAAACATAAATTCAATTTATGCTAAAAAGAGAGATGATAGCCAAATCCAGAAATTATTTAAGGAAAAGAAAATTACAAAAGAACAAAAAGATGCTTTAGATAAATATCCTCTCTGCAATACTCCTTATTATCCAACAGAGGGATTACAAAAAGAGCAAATTAATATTGCTTTTTCCGATTGGTTTAGTGCCGAAGTTGTTTCTCAGATGGGAAAAATATCTCCTCATTTCAGAGAAGACCTCTGTGCCTTGCAAACAGATAGCTTAATTCATTCTTATCCACAAAATCTTGAACGTTTAGTTAGAATATATTTAGCAAATCCTAAGCTTAGAAATTTAACTCGAATTAAAATTTCAAAAAATATTAACTATTGCTCAATGTGAGAATTTATCAAGATGCAAAATGAGAAGAAGAAAATTGTAAGATACGAAGAAGTGAAAGAAACACTTCCTGATTCTTTTTGTCCTGTTCCATTCTCTAGCCTCATTCTCAATCCTAATGGCCTAGTTGGATGCTGCAGAGAAAAAGGCAATGAGCATGCTATTGGAGATATTACCAACTCCTCAATCGAAGAAATTTGGAATGGAGAAAAAGCAAGAGCATGGAGACAAGAGTTTCTGACAGGTAATATAAAAACTTGCAAAGAAGAGATACGGCACAACTCATGTCATCGCTTAAATAATTATCACGACTTAATTGAACATATCGATATAAGTGAAATAGTGAAAACTCCTATACTAAGACTAACTCCAGATTTTAATGGCAAATGTAATTTAAAATGTCCTTTTTGTGATGTCTGGCAATTACCAAATGGGCTATATGACAGCCTTCCAGGATTCTGGGAACATTTATCCAGTCATATCCTTCCATTTGTTCTACAAATTGACTGCTTGGCTGGAGAGCCATTTATCCAAAAAGATTTTTACAAGCTGCTCAAACTCTCTAGTCAAAATAATTCCAATTGTACATGGGAAGCCACGACGAATGGACAATGGAAGTTAACTGATAAAATAAAAGCACAATTAGACCAAGTAGCATTTAGAATTATTTCAGTTAGTCTTGATTCTACAGATGAAAAGAGTTACTCCATAATAAGAGCTCCTGGAGTATTAAAAAAAACGTTGGAGACAATAAGCGATCTACAGAAGTACTCTAAAGAGAGGGAAGATAAGGGGTCTCCATTTCAATTGCTAATAAACTTTGCGATTCAAAGAGAAAATGTATTTCAAATTGTTGATATGTTTAATTTTTGTAAAGAACGAAATTTAGATATATTCATACAATATGTTTACTTCCCAAGTGAATTTTCACCATCAACACTTCCAATGGATGAAAGAAAGAAAATACTTCATTTTTATTTTTCGAATTTAGACAGTGAGCAATTAGTTCAGGCTAGACGAGTTATATTGGCCCTCATTGATACTTTTCCAGAAGAGAAGAAAAGGAAACTTTTTAGTATATATCAAATGCAAACAAATAATAAGATTCTACCCTTTATAAGTTTAACTTAAGTTTCTCCCTATAAGACTCATCCATCACCTTATTTATTATGGGTAAATAGTAAGCTCTATCAATATTTGGTAATGAGAAGACTAAAGGTTTTATAACTCTCATACAAAGAGAAATTTTGATCGAATTCATACCCAAGAGAAAATTAATAATACGCACTTTCTCATCTCGATCAAATTGTAACAAGCTATGCTCGAAAGGCTCATAGCAAAGAGAGATAAATGGTAAGATTTCCTTTTCTCTACAAAAGTCTAATACATCAGGAACTTCTCTCCAATTATCGGGTTGTACGAGAAAATTCATATTCAAGTTAAGAGAAGACTTTCCTCTAGACACTCTATCCTTTTCATACTCAAGCATTGAATCAATTGTCCTTAAAACAACCTTGAGGTTTCCTGGAAATCTTATTTTGTTGTACACCTCAGGAATTAGGCTATCGATACTCGCAACAATACTTTTCACTTCAATTTTATCTAAATATGATTTAATTCTTGCTGTAAGTTTCCAATGCATATTTGTCGTGATATTCCAGCGGCAATCGGAATTAACAGTGCTGACCTCATCGATCAATTTAAAAGTATCATCTTGCAAGAAAGGCTCTCCCGAAAGCATATCGATCTCTTTCAAATAGGGAAACATAGATTTTCTAGCATCTTTCCAAAAGTTGTCTTCAGTATAAAACCCGTTAGGCATTTTCCAAACGTGACACATTTGACATTGAAGATTACAAAAGCCATTAAAGTTTGCTGTTAATTTCAGAATTGGACTTGTCTGAGTTTCTGTGAGTTCTGCATACTCGAGCAGCTCATTATTGCCTGCACATAAGTTACAGTTATTATAATCAATGTCATTTCGACACATTTTAGAGTTTCCATCTAAAAACTCTCTTCGCCACTTCTTAGCGATATCTCCATTCCAAATTTCTTCAAAAGTATTATCCTTAAGATTTCCAATTGAATACTCCGTTCCCTTAAGTCTACACATCCCCACCGATCCATTAGGCTCAAGAATAACTGTTGAAAAAGGCACCACACAAAAATTCTGTCTATCAAAACCACTCTTTCTAAATGTTTCTAAAACATTTCCAGTTAAAGTTAGTTTATTTTTCAGTCTACTTTTTTTTGTGTTCATACACCCTTGTCAATTACTTACAGTTTGTTGTTTTAAAAACTTCTTCTGGATAACTAATATTATAAAAGGACTCAACGAACTCACCTCTTTCATCGAGACTAATCATTATTTTCCCTCTTTCATCTGCATCTTCTTGAGCTGCGAATAAAGTCCTAAAAGAAACTTCTTCACCCTGGTGTCCAGTAATTTCTCCTCCCTCTACGACGACCCCTCTTACCTGGTCAGCGCTTTGAAGTTTCCATACTTTAAATCTATTTTCTGTAAATTTTATTTTTAAAATTGAATCTTTCTTAGAGCAATATTCTTCTTTAAATTTTATACTTAATTCTTTAGTCTCCTCTACGATACGAATTCCTTCGCAATTCTTCTTTGAGAAAACTTCATTCTTTCCAGTTTCATCATCCTTCGCAGAGAAGCTTTCAATCGAGCCTGATTCTGTCTTCAAAACCTTGAGTATTTGATTTTTAATATCTTCAGCCCTTTCTGCTTTTAGAACATTTAAGCTAATCGAGTCTTTATCCAAAACATGATAAGTTCCTGCAACAAAAGGTGCTATAGACTCTCGATTAAAAGACTCGCTAGGCAAAACGTTGTTCCAAGCACTAAGTATTCCACCATCCGCATTCACCAGAACTCTACGACTTCCAGTAGTGCAATAATTTCCAGAAAGTTCAAGATCTAAGAATTTCTCTTTATTTAAATTTTCCAGTTTCTCTCTTTCACTTTCTTCAATTTCTTTCAACTTCTTTTCAAAAAGTATCATTCGGGCCTTATCTTTTTCAACTTGACTAGAAGTAACTAAGAAGTCGCTATTGATAGATTTATATTGATCATAGAAGTAATAACTCAAAGAGATACTAATTAAAACACATAGAATTAGAAAAGCTTTCGACATAACATTCCATCTTTTTATAGATTAATAACAATTTCTTAAATCAAACTTTAAGGATTTTTCTTTGATAGGAAAGTAGCTTACAACTTTCCCTGTTTGGGCAACATACTGAAGCTCCATTTCATAGGTTTTGATCTCGCTAGTATCTTTTGCGTAGAGAACTTTAAAATTTGCATGAAATGAATCTACAATCTCAATTTCCCCCATCACATCAGGACGGGTTCCTTGAACTATTTCAAAATCCCCTTTTACTTCATTCCATTGCTTAAAGTTCTTTCCCTCGATTTTAACGAACATAAATTCTTCTCCAATCGAGCAATAACGTCCTAGGAAATAGATTTTTTCAGGTGCCACAGAAAAACCATTCTCAGCTTCAAGACTATAATTATTCATCTTTAGAGCTGTCGTAAGTTTTTCTGACTCTTTATACACTTTAGTATAAAGAAATAAATTAATAAGAATGCTTAACTGGAGACATCCAAGTAGTATCTTTTTACTCATGGGACCATTATAGAGCAAAACTAACTTTATTCACTCTTTTTTTAGTAAAACCTGAGCTTAATAAAGGAAAGTGTTTAATTTTGACACAATAATGCATTAAAGAACTCAAGTAACCACTTCAAAGAAATTACCAAAAGATTTTGCAACACTCTCTATACTTGCTAGAGAACCTCCTCCATTTGCTCTTAAGAATAAATAAGAAACCATCACAATACGATGATCATCTGGAGGAAATATGTCCTTTCTTGAATTAACTCTACGTTGCCTTCCTTTTATTAGTAAGACATCATTTTTTTCATCATAGGAGTTTTCTATTTGATATAAATCTAAAAGTTTCTGAATTTCAACAAGCCTATCGCTTTCTTTATACTTTAATACGGATAAGTTTCGAAGCTTAGAAGTACCCTCAATTCTTGCGCATATAAAGGAGAGCGTTGGAACGAGATCGGGACAATCAGAACAATCGAAGTCAATAACCTTTAAGTTCTTATTCGTTGAAACTTCAAGTCCATTATCTTTAGTCTCTACTTGAAAGTTCATTTTCCTCAACAGGTCTATAAAAACAGAGTCGGATTGATACTTATCAACAGAGAAACAGTTTTCAACCCTAACTCTTCCTAAGTCTGCCCCAAGAGCGAGAACATAAGACATTGAACTAAAGTCCACCGGAACAATGAATTTCTTTTGACCTTTTCTAAATTCACTAATTAAATTCTTAGTCATTTCCCAGTAACTTGTAGAGTATGTCATATCGATAGGCGAAACCTCTACGCCTTTAAAGCAAAGAGCAAGAGCTATCGCTGTTGCATGCTGGGTTGTTTTTGAAGCATCAATATTTAGAAAGCGATTATTTAATACGATTGGTCCATTTAAAGTAAGCCAGCTTTCACACTGATTTACAATTGCACCTAATTCGACAAGGCCCTCCAGAAGATCTGCAATTGGCCTCTCCCTCATTCTTCCTTCTGGTTCGACTCTATACTTTCTTTTTCCGAGGGCGAGAAATGGGATTAAGAATCTCGTTGTTGTTCCACCATCACCTGGAAGGATTTCTATAATTTCACTTCCCTCTTTTTCACATTCAGGAAAGGAGTTCTCAATTCTAATACCATCGTCTATATCGACTATTTTCAACCCTACAATGCGCAAACAATGAATAAGATTAGTCACGTCATGTGAGAGAGGCAGATTAACGATTTCAATACTTTCTTTACATAAGCTCGCTAAGATTATTGCCCTATTTGCATAGGACTTCGAACTGGGAACCTTTACTACTTTATTAAAAGGTTCTGCCTCAACATTAAATAGAGAGTTTTTTAATTGCATCTTTTTTCTCGATGATTTTACTTTCAACTTCTGTAAATGAGATTGAAGTAATTTCTGTTTTTCCAATTTCTTCTACTAAGACAAAGTCAATAAACTCATTTGAAGTAGACTTCTTATCTCTTCTTAAATACTTCATTATATTTGTAAGTGGAAATTCTTTATTGAGCCAAGGAGCATCTCCTAGCTCAATATTTAAATTTTCTGTTAGTACTTTTATATCTTTAAAGTGCTTTCCTTCTTTAAATAGTAGATCAACAAGAACAACTCCCCAAATAACCGATATACCATGAGGAAGCTGATACTCACTTTCAATCGCATGTCCAAAGGTATGACCTAAGTTCAAAATTTTACGAACACCACTTTCTTTAAAGTCTTCCGTTACTATTTTTTCCTTAAAGAGAATACAGTCCTTAATGAGTGTTTTTATTTCTACATCAGGAGTTATTTTATCGAATATTTCTTTCGACAAAAGACCATATTTTAATATTTCTCCAGCTCCACTACTCACTTCTATTTGATCAAGTGTTTCGAGAAATGAATCACAAACCCAGATGTGCTCAGGATGATGAAAGGCTCCAATTAAGTTCTTACCTAGTGAAGAATTTATTGCAACCTTTCCTCCAATTGCAGCGTCAACCATTGAAAGAAGTGTTGTTGGAATTGTTGACCATTTAATACCACGTAGAAGAAGGGCTGCGACCATTCCAGAGAAATCACTCGTTGCTCCGCCACCTAAAGAAATAAGATGAGCTTTTCTATGGACATTCTTCGATAGAAAATAATCTAGAACAGATTCAAGATTTTCAAAGTTTTTTACTTTTTCTCCATCAGGAGCTTTCCAAAAAACAATTTTCTTTCCTTCTATTTTAAGAAGGGGAAGAGTTTTTGAATACAAACTCCAAACATTTAAATCTGCGATAATAAGAATTAAATCGGAATCGATAGAGCGAATCTTCTCCTTTAAATAATCTAATTTACAAAACTCAATCTTACTATTCATTAATTCCCCCATCTCCGTAAGCTCTCTGTCTCAAGAAATGATCTGCTAATACGCACTTAACCATTGCCTCGACGACTGGAACCGCCCTTGGAAGAATACAAGGATCATGCCTTCCTTCTTTTGCTTTTTCTCCAATCGTTGAAGTCGGCTTAAAGGTTGTTGTCATGAAGATATCTTCTCCATTTGATATTCCGCCTTCTATTCCGCCAAAGTTCTCTCTCTTAGAAGAGACTTCACTTCCCATGAGATTTGCCATCTCCTCACCAAGTCCAAAAGAGAATGAAACACAAGCCCCAATAGAAAGTAGGCTCTTTGCAAAATCGGCCTTCAATTTATCAAATGCAGGTTCTCCAAGGCCTATCGGAGTTCCTTTAATTAATATAGAAATTCTCCCTCCTACGGATTCACCATCTGCCTTTAGTTTTAGGAGGTATTTCTTAATTTCTGTATTTTTTTCTACCAATGGGTAATTATAAGGAGAGATATCTTTTGTATTTAAGAGATCATCTACTGTTGCAGAGAAAGGACCCATCTTTGAAATATAGGCCCTCACTTCAATTTTAGGTATCATAAGACTAGCAAAGTATCCTGCGATGACTCGAGCTAAGGTCTCTCTTCCTGAAGACCTTCCCCCTCCACGATGATCCCTAAAACCATACTTACCTTGTGTCGTTTCATCAGCGTGACCTGGTCTATACTCAGACTTTAGCTTGTCGTAGTCTTTACTTCTTTGATTAGTATTTCTAACAATCACGGCGATAGGAGTTCCTAGAGTTTTGTTTTGAAAAACGCCGGAGAGAACTTCAGCGCTATCAGCTTCTTTCCTATTTGTTGTTCCTGCAACTCTCCCAGGAGCTCTTCGATCCAGTTCAATTTGAAGATCTTCTAGATTAAAGTCTAGGCCAGCTGTTACTCCATCAATCACAACCCCAAGCGCCTCACCATGGGACTCACCAAATGTTACAAACGAGAAAAGCTTACCAAATTTATTGCCACGCATATTTCACTCTCTACTTAAATAATTGGCAGTAAATATTCTAACTACCTGTAATTTTATTGTCCTACCTATTATGCCAGAAGGTAAGACATTTGTGGGAAAATGTTCAGAAGTTATCGTGACCGAAAGAGGTTCAAATGATAGACAATAGACAGGCGCTACAAGATATTGAAGAGATATCAGAAATACTTGAGAAAATCAGTCGTCATGGAAACTGTCTTGAGTTTTGCCAAACTGTTAATGGCCTCACCTACCGTAGCCAATCTTTAATAAAGTTTATTAATAATTTTTCATATGATATTGCTCTTCGCCCTAAAGACAAACTTAATCGCTTTCAATTTATTCCTGAGATACCAATTTTTGCTAAGAATGAATTTAATAGTATTGTTTTTAAATGCGAGATTAAAAAGATTAACCATCACAACTTAATCGTTGCAAATTTCCCAGAACTTCTCTATCTCTTAAATACTAGAGAAGGGCAAAGACTTAACTTTGAAAACCTTAATCTTCCTGTCATTTTTAGAAATAATAATACGACAGACTACCAACTTAAGAACCTCTTCTTCGGGGGGAGGCTCTGCGATTTTTCAAGGAATGGACTATCCTTTGTTGTCTATGATGAGATATGTGCAGACTTCAACATTGGAGATAAAGTTCAATTCTCCACTATAAATGGCTATTCTCTAAAAGAGCCTATTATTGGTACTCTAGTCTATCTACAAAATATTGAAGACCCTAAGATAGTTCCCTCATCAAAGCTTGCAATAAGGTTTGACAGAGCAATACCTATCAAGCAAATTCTTAAGTACATAGATAATCAAATCTACATTAATGCTTAAGAATAATCGATGGAACATTTCAAACACTTTATAGAGCTTCAAAGCTTACTATCTAAGATATCCCTTCACGAAGATAATATTAAATCTGAAGAGGCCCGTATTATCTTTCTAGAGTCTTCTAGAGATAAGAGGCTTCAAGAAAGAGATCAACTTTTAGAGCAAAGAGATCAAATAATTAAGGTATCAAATGAACACGAAAAAGTTTTATTTGAAAAAGAGAGAGATTTAAAAAGAGCAACAGACAACCTAACCCAGGCGAGCTCAGAAGCCCAAATGAAGAGTCTAGAATCTGAAATTGAGAGACTCTCCCTTCTTACAGATCAAATACAAGAAGAAATACTAAGTAAGCTTGAAGAACAAGAAAACATTGAAAATAAAATTAATGAAGCCAAAGAATTTCTAACCGGATCTTCAGAAACACTCGAAGAAATAAGAAGAGAAGTGGAGAATTTTAGCAATAATGAAAGAAAAGAGATAAGTAACTACAGGGAGAGAATCGAACTTCTCTTAGAATCTCTCAGTACTTCACACCGTGACTTCTTTGAACAAACCTTGAAAGTTATAAAGGATGATAAAGTTATTTCATTTTTAAATGGTAAAATTTGCGCAAGATGTCGCTATGAAGCCTCTAGTACACAAATTACAGAAATAGAAAATGGAAGATCTAATGAGGTATGCAATAACTGCTCTCGCATACTTATCCCTTCAACTATAAATAGCTTCTAGAAGAAGCTATTTAATCACCGCCTCTTGAAGTTTTCCTCTTAGGAATGCCAACGTACTATAATTAGAATCCTTCAAGTAGAGATAATTTACATAGGACTGCTGAGTTGTAATCAGCTCCTCTTCGGCCCTAATCACCTGATCTAGAGTCGCTCTCCCCCTAGAGTAGAGACGGTTATATTCTTTTAAAGTCTTATTAGATAGTTCAAGTCTCTTAGAAGCAGAGCTGATTAGAATATCAACTTCTCTCTGTCTCTTAATAAGTGAGCTCTCTTGCTCTTTAAGACTTAAGAGAACCTTTCTTGATTCCATCTTAACTTTATTCAACTCTATTGCTGCCGCTTGTTTTGTTAGAGACTCTGCACTTGATCCGATATTCCAAGTTAAAGTAAGTCCAACAGTAAGCTCATTATTTTCACTTCCAATCATTCCTTTTGAAATAGGACTATCGGTTGTCTCATAATTATTCGTAGTGTACGAAGTTCCAAAAACAAGGCTTGGATAAACGGCACTCTCTGCTCTTCTAGAGCTATCAATTAAATAGTCAATTTGCTTCTTGGTTTGAAGAAAGTTCTTATTCTCTTCAATTTCACCGCTAACTTTTACAACTTCACTTTCCGCTTTTAATTGATAGTTTAAAATATTTGCTGCAGTGACTTCCCTATGAACTTTCTTAGATAGGTTCTCAAGACTTGACTGGAGAGAGATGATCTCCGACTTTAAACTCTCTTCAGAAGCAAGATTTTGAGTTTCCGCACTATAAAGATCAACCTTCTCGCTTAGGCCATCACGCACTCTTCTCTTAATTAATGCCAATCTCTTCTTTGCCCTAGTTACAGCAGCTTTCTTAAGTTCAACATTCGCCTTATCAAGTTTAGACTTTAAATACTCTGTCGCAAACGTATAGAGATTCGACTCAGTAATATAATCAGAACTTTGTTTTTGATATTCATATGTCTTTTCAGCTATATCTAGAGAAAGAGCATCTCTTCTTCCAAGAAAGTTATTCCAGAGATCTTGTTCAAGAGAGAGGGTTTGAGTAAATCCTTTATTGTTATTCGTATTATTCGCATTATTTACATAATCAACAAGTGTATTTGATAAGCTAATTTTTGTTCCCGTAAAAAACTCTTTCGATAGACTTAAATTATATGAAGTTGTCTCTGTGTCGTTAGGAAGTAATGTAGCACTACTAATTAGAAGTGATGAACTTCTCTCTAGCTTAGATTTAGTATTCTCACCACTAGCAGATAACTGCCACGCTTTTGATTCAAAAACCACTTCTTTCTCTAGAGATTTAACTTCTAGGTTCATTCTCTGTGAATCATTGTCTGAACCATTCTTTAAGTACTCTGTAGAAAGAGATGATAGTGATGCATCTACCGATAGAGATAATAATAAAGAGATAAATAAAATGAGATTTTTCACATTGATTCCTAAGTCTTATTAATTTACTAGAAAGTTTTATCATAGCGCGTAGAACATTTCTATCAACACGTCCTTTTATTATAATACATTTGACGAAGTAAATAACTTAGTGCATAAAATGGGTTCCGAGATGGGAAGGCTATCGCCGGTGAAGTTTACTTCACGGGAGGAAAGTCCGGGCTCCACATGGCGATGTAGCGGGTAATGCCCGTCCACCGCGAGGTGAGGACAAGTGCAACAGAAAGGATGTACAGGGGTCTGAGAACGTAAGGGGTAGCTTCGGCCGACCTTGCTTCGAATCTTTATGATACCTGCTGTAGTGAAAACAGGTAAACTCTACGTGGTGCAAGCTTAAATAGGCCTGTGTTAAGGGCGGCCAGTCCGTGCAGGCGGGTAAAGCGCTCGAGCCATAAGGTAACTTATGGCCTAGACGAATGATAGTTCACGACAAAACCCGGCTTATCTCCCATCTCGGTCTTTTATAGCGTTTGCATAAAATGTCTTATCTGAGTACCATTTAATAGTGAAGAAAGAACCCATCAACAAAGCATTTTGTATTGCTCCTTGGACGCATACATTTATCAGTCCTCAAAGTGAGCGGAGACTCTGTTGCGCGAGTAGAGAAGAGTTTAATTTTGCGAGACAATATCTAGATAGTAATTTCACTAATAAAGATTCTTTAAAAAACTATAATCCATTGAGCCTGAAAGATTACTGGAATGGTCCTTTTATAAAATCCATTCGAAAGAAAATGTTAAATGGAGAAGTTCCCGACGAGTGTAGTGTTTGCCATGAAAAAGAGCTAACTCTTTCTACTTACAGAGACTATTTTAACAAAGACCTATTTCCTCATTTAATCGAAGATGCCGTTAAAACCACCACAGAAGATGGTAGTACTTCCATGAAGCCAAGATCATATGATTATCGATTTGATAATACTTGTAACTTTAGCTGTAGAATGTGTGGTGATCAGTTATCATCACGCTGGGAAAAAGAAAAGATCGATAATAATTTATGGTCTCCAGAGTCTGATCCCTGGTTGATTTCAGAACTAAATCAAGAAATTAAAAATTTTCAAAGTAATGTTGTTACTGCTGAGTTTCAACAGGCTTTAAGAAATGAAGAAATAGAAGAAATCTACTGGGTCGGTGGCGAACCTTTACTTTGGGATATTCATTGGAAGAGTATGCAGTTCTTAGTGGATTCAAATTATGCTAAAAATACAATTATTAGATATAATACAAACCTCTCACTCATTTCTAAAGACGGTCTTAATTTATTTGATGATTTATTAATCCATTTTAAAAAAGTTATTCTACTTGTAAGTATTGATGGTGCTGAAGAG